>JACMKN010000259.1 GCA_014380135.1 Deltaproteobacteria bacterium | reverse complement strand
CTTCGGTAAAATACTCGCCGACTATCCGGGCAGCACTCTGGCGGAGGAGGCGGTCTATCTGAACGGTGTTGCCCGCTACATCGAAAGCCATGATGTCACCAATCTCATCGGCCTCTACGACCGGTTAGCCGCCGAGTACCCGTCATCACCCTGGCTCACCCGTGCAGATCCCTACCGCCTGCTGAAAAAATAGGGAAAGACAGGAAAACCACACCTCATAAAAAAAAGGCGGCCAATCGGCCGCCTTTGCTATTTCCATGCTTTAAATTTCTCAGCCAGTTGGGCAACAATATGCACATGCTCATCCTTTACTCCCGTAACGACACGACCGTCCGCTGTGCTATTCAGGAAACGCCGGAAACGGTGAGCACGGCATGACTGTGCTCCCGTGGCAAACTGGAACCACACCGCTGATGCTGGCACCGATGCAGGGGCTGACCAACCGCGACCCCAAAGTTCACTCGGAACTCCCCAAAATACGAAAATGATCTCAAAGAAGAATTTTTCTTCTATTTTTAACTTATCGCTGTTATTTTTATAATATGCATATTATTTGCAAGTAATTTATCTTTTATTGCGGTTATTTGCATAAAATTAGCTGATCGAGGTAAACAGTATGGCTCTTAACATCAAGAATTTGCCGATTTTATTTCTTTCTGATGCCAGTATGTCAGCTGCTATTGGTCGAGAAATCAAAGCTGGGAATATTAGAAAGATCGGCCCGCGTCTCTATACAACTAACGTTAGTGATGAACCGGCATATATAATCCGTCAAAATTGGATGCAGGTGCTGTCTTTGCTTCTGCCGGGGTGTTTACTTGGCAACCGTACGGCTTTTGAAGGTTGTGTCTCTCCAGCTGGTCGTGTTTATGTGACCGGGGAATACTCTCGCCAAATTGAACTCCACGGGATCAAGTTTATACAGACTAAAGGGCCGTCTCATGTTGACGGTGATACTGTTATGGTTGGTCTCTACATGCCTTCTCGTGCCCGAACTTTTCTTGAGAACCTTACTCCGTCGAGAGAGAGAAATAGTGGAGAATTGAAAAACCTTTCTCGTGTAGAGATTGAACGCCGCCTGGCTGAGATTTTGAATGCTCAAAAGGAGGAGGGGCTTAACAGACTTCGGGATCAGGCGCGGTCTATCGCTCCACAACTTGGACTTGAGAAGGAATTTGCAGAGCTGGACAATATTATTGGGGCTATGCTCAGAACTCGTAATGCAACGCTTGCAGATCCGATTGCCAAAGCTCACCAATTGGGACTACCGTACGACCCGGCCGCATTGGAACGAGTGGAGAAACTTTGGGTAGCGTTGATGTCAATACCTCACGAATATCGGCCGGCTTCTGCCGCCAGCGGTGTTCCATTCTATAATGTCGCATTCTATGATGCCTATTTCTCGAATTACATCGAAGGAACCCGCTTTGGCGTTGATGAAGCAAAATACATTGTGGATACAGGGGTGCCGCCGGCAACGCGAACAGCAGACGGCCATGATATTCTTGGTACGTATCGGGTAGTAAGTAGTCTCGATAATATGAGAAAAACTCCAGGTAACCCTGTTGAGCTTCTTGGGCTGTTGTGCTCCCGACATACTGATATCATGGTTGGACGGCCCGACAAAAGACCTGGCCGGTTTAAGGAGGAGGTGAACTATGCCGGCTCCATCAGGTTTGTCGATCCGGATTTGGTGAAGGGGACTCTTACGCAAGGTTTCGGATTGTATCAATCGCTTGAGCATCCCTTTGCGCGGGCTTTGTTGATCATGTTTCTTGTTGCAGAGGTACACCCGTTTGATGACGGTAATGGCAGAGCTGCACGTGTCATGATGAATTCTGAGCTTGTATCTGCAGGAGAGACCAGAGTCATTATTCCCTCGGTGTTCAGGAACGAATATGTTGCCTCGTTAAAAAGAATATCAAACCACAAACAACCCGAGTCATTTATTGCGGTGATGACATATGCCCAGAAGTTTGTTTCCAGAATCTCATTTGATGATCATGCCATAGCACGACAGCAAATGGAGGCATGCGCTGCATTTGACGATCCGGCCGATAATAAGAGGTTGGGAATATTTGGCTGCACCGCTCAGAAAACGCCGGAAACGGTGACCACGCCATGACGGTGCTCCCATGGCAACCTGGAACCACACCGCTGATGCTGGCGCCGATGCAGGGACTGACCAACCGGGCCTTGCGCGCCTATTTCATCGAGCATGTCCGGCCCGACGTCATCTTTACCGAGTTCATGCGCGTCAATACCGCACCGGCAGGAGCGGGGCTCACCGCTGCCGACCTGCGGGATGTCGCCACCGAGCAGGAGGGTGTGCCGCTGGTGGTGCAGCTGGTGGGGCATGAGCGGGAGGCGCTGGTCCTGGCGGCCCGGGTCGCGCAGGAGGCCGGTGCTGCACATATCAACCTCAACATGGGGTGCCCCTATGGCCGGATGGGCGGAGGCCTGACCGGCGGGGGGATGCTGCGCTGTCCGGATAATCTTGCGGAGGTCATCCCCGCCTTGCGGGGGGCCATCGACGGCTCCTTCTCCGTCAAGATCCGGACCGGGTACGACGATCCGGAGCAGATCCTGTTGCTGCTTCCGCTCTTCGAGTCGAGCGGGGTGGATTTCCTGGTGCTGCATCCCCGGACCGTGCTCCAGAAGTACGACGGAGTTGCCGACCATGGTGTGACCGCCCGGGTGGTGCGGGAGACCAGGCTGCCGGTGATTGCCAACGGGGATATTCGGAGCGCTGCTGATGGTCGACAGGTGCTGGGCGAGACCGGCGCTGCCGGGCTGATGCTGGGGCGGGGGGCGATTGCCGATCCGGCGCTGTTCCTGCGTCTGCGGGGAGTGGGAAGCCGCGAGCCCGGCCGGGAAGAGCGGAGAACGGAGCTTGACCGCTATCTGCGGGAGGTGCTGATCCGTTATGGCCAGATGTTCTGCGGCGATACGCAGGTGCTGAGCAAGGTCAAGGAGATCCTGGCCTACCTGGATGACCCGGAACTTGCAAAACCGCTCAAGGAACTGCGGCGGGCCAAAACCGTGCGGGCGTTCGAGGCTGCTCTGCACGGGCTGTGCTGAGCAGCGAGTTCCAGGGGACACCACCGGGGGAATTTCGGTGGCAGTTCATGTCTCTGGGGGTCCAGGGTTGACTTTCTGACATTCCATTTCCTCCTACCCCCTCTCATCAGCACCCGTCTGTCGCAAATTTGTGATGTCCCGTAACGGTGGTGCCCCAAACAAGCGGTTGTATTCACGGCTGAACTGGGAAGGGCTCTCGTAGCCGACCTGAAACGCTGCGGTTGCGGCATCCAGGCGCTCTGCCAGCATCAGACGCCTGGCTTCCTGCAAGCGGAGCTGTTTCTGAAACTGTAATGGGCTTAAAGCGGTCATCGACCTGTTTTATCAGCACCGGGTCGATCCGGACGTGCCGATCGAAGACGTGGCGGGAGCGGTGAAGGAGCTGATCCAGGAAGGCAAGGTCAGGCACTTCGGCCTTTCCGAGGCCGGAGTACAGACCATTCGTCGTGCTCACGCCGTCCAGTCGGTGACGGCACTCCAGAGCGAATACTCGCTGTGGTGGCGACGCCCTGAAGCGGAAATTCTGTCGACCCTCGAAGAACTCGGGATCGGCTTCGTGCCCTACAGCCCCCTGGGCAAGGGGTTCCTCACCGGAAAGATCGACGAAAACACTGCCTTCGACAGCAGCGACTTCCGCACCAGCCTGCCGCGTTTTACAACCGAGGCCCGCAAAACCAAGCAGGCCATGGTTGATCTGTTAGGCCACATCGCAGCGCAGAAGAACGCGACCCCTGCTCAGATCGCCCTGGCCTGGCTGTGCTGGCCCAGAAGCCGTGGATCGTTCCCATCCCGGGCACCACGAAGCTGGAGCGCCTGGATGAGAACATCGGAGCGGTTGCACTCGAACTCACCTCCGACGATCTTCGCGAGATCGACAGCGCCGCCGCACAGATCACGGTGGAAGGGGCAAGGTATCCGGAAAAGCTGGAGCAACTTACCGGTCGGTAGCCGCTTTCCGATGCCCCCCTTTGATACAGGAGGACCGGAGGGGATTTCTTGGTTGGTGGTCTATCCGGGGTATGAGGTCGTCGGATTGCGCCGGAACGTCTGGGGGGTGCCGGACTGGTATCTGCAGATGGTAACCGAGCGGAAAAATGACCCTCAGTTTGTGGCTGCCTATGAAGAGTTGAAAACAGAGACAGCAGAGTTACGGAAAGGCTTGCAGTCACACAAGCGAAGTGGTTTGACGCAGTTTTTTCGGCAATCGCCATTACACGATGTCGAAATCAACCTGGACCGTAGTGCTGACTATTCTCGCCTTAATGAACAGTGAAGAGAGTTGTGCTCATGGCGGCGTGATGAGTGATTAAGGACGACCAGCAGGCTGTCCTTCTTGCTTTTCAGGTAGTGCAAACGTATACTCCCGTTAAGAAAGCTCAAGGAGCAGCGGCATGGTCAGTAACAAAAACGATATCATTATGTTCTTGCAGACGCACAAGGATGAAATGGCGCAGCGTTTCGGTGTGGTGAGCGTCGGTCTCTTCGGCAGTTATGCCCGGGGAGAGGCCCGTGAGGATTCCGATATCGACATTGCCATAGAGATCAAGTCCGAAAAGAAGTCATTGGGGAATTTCCTTGTTATCAGGCGCTATCTCGAGCAGCAGTTCGGCAAGAAGGTCGATCTGGGTATAGAAAGTACGCTGAAGCCGTTGGCGCGGGAAATGGTAGCCCGGGAGATTATCCATGTCTGAGCGACCGCAGCCTGTTTATCTTGATGTCTGTGCCCTATGTCGCCCTTTCGACGACCAGAGTTTCGTCAGGGTACGTATGGAAAGTGACGCTGTAAAGCTGATTCTGCAACGAATCAGGGAAGGGTTATTGTGGCTTGCCCTGTCACCCGTTCATTATCGTGAAATCAGCGCGATACCCGATGTCATCGAGCGCGTCGAACTGCTTGGCGTCATTAACAACCTGGGACACCAGATAAAGGGAGATTTCATTGGCGCGAGGCAGCGGGCGGAAGATCTGGTTCAGCAGGGGTTCGGTGCTGCCGATGCCGCACATGTGGCTTTTGCCGAAGGTGGGGGGGCCGATTTCATTACCTGTGATGACAGGCTGTTGAAAAAATGTCAAAAAAACAAACTCGCCATTTGGTGCGGCGATCCGTTGCAATTCTGCATTAAGGAGAATCTGAAATGAAAGCTACAAAATATATGGATGACGAAATAGTTATTCAAAAAGGGGTGGAACTACTGTTGAAAGGCATGGGGCCATTGGAAACGTTGCGTTTTCTTAGTTTCCCGCGAGAAAGGCGGGTGGATAGCGTGAAGCGGCACCGTGAGTGGCAGAAGCATCTGGACAAGAAGCTGTTTTTCGATGATGTATTTGGCGGATAAAGGTAACTGCGACCTCCGGTATGCCGAACGCCGACACCACTGTTTTATTCGGTATTCTTTGTTTTCTGCTGTATTCTGGGGACACCATACTTAATTAAAAAGGCAGCCAATCGGTCGCCTTAACTGTTTCCGGATAGAATTTACTTGCCGCCCCCTCTCGCCCGTGGCACACTATTAAGTACTTAATCAGGTATCGCAAGGAGTGCTGTTATGAATACCATCCCGGCACAGGAGATCAAACGGCGCGGCATTGCCGCAGTCGACGCTATGATCACAACGGGTGACGTACATGTCATCCGCAACAACAAGCCCGAATACGTGGTGCTGACCGAGGCGCGTTACCAGGATCTGGTGGCCGAGGCAGAGGAGGCGTACGTAGCCCGTGTGAAGGCGTCGCTTGAGGATGTGAAGGCGGGGCGGGTACGAAAATTTGCCTCTGTTGATGAGCTGTTGCAGGCGCTCGACCTTGACGGAGAGTGAGCGTGTTCAGCGTTACCACCTCGGAAAAGTTTCTCCGGCATGCAAGCCGGTTCTTCAGGAAACACCCCGTTCTCAAACCTCGCTTCGCTGCGACCGTCAGCGCTCTGCAACAGGACCCGTTTCAGCCGGGCCTCGGCCTTCATCAACTCACCGGCAAGCTTTCCGGATGCCATGCCGTCAGACTGACCTATTCCTACAGCATTACTCTGACTCTGCTGATCAGCGAGCATGAGATCATCCTGCTGGATATCGGCAGTCATGATGAGGTTTTCCGCTAGCAAAACTCTGCGGGATAGTTGACATAACTCACAGCGGCCGGCTACATTTGCCTTAACGCACCATGCGTTGCCAAAATCTCAGTTGCCGTGCCATAAAATAGACCGCGTAATGGAAGCCGCTTCTGCCTGATTAAGCGGATTTTACGTTTGATAGCACCGCCTGTACTAATTGAATCGTGACTGGAAACCACCATGAAAATACAAGAATTATCGATCGAGAACCGCCCCAAGGTCTACACCCTGTTGCAACGCGCCTTTCCCGATAGCACCTACGAAGCCCTGCTGGTGCAGAGACTCCACGAGAACGGCAGAACCGTGCATGAATGGGTCTGCATCCATACCAACAAAGCCATCGCCTACATCGCCTTTACCCCTGCCTATAACGGCAAGGAGATCTGCGGACTGCACCTGGCGCCCATGGCCGTGGCGCCCGACTTTCAAAAGCAGGGGGTGGGTTCGGAACTGCTCCGGTTTGCCCTGCGGCAGGAGGCGATCAAAAACCAGCCTCTGTTTGTCCTGGGCGAACCCGGCTATTACAAACGGTTCGGATTTGAGCCGTGCAAGGTGCCCATCTGCCCGTTTGATCCCGACAACACACATTTCCTGAGCATGCGCAACAGTGTCACCGCCAGCTTCATAGTCGGCTATGAACCCGAGTTTAAAACTGCTGCCCTGCCGCCCGGCATGCAGGGGAAGAAACGTCGCAAACGGTGAGCAACCGGAGGGGCATTTCTGGGACAAGGGAAATTCCGGGTATATTGTATTTACAAAAAAAAGGCGGCCATTTCGGTCGCCTTTTTTATGTTTTCTGCAAGTTACCTAATCGTCTCATTCATCACCCGCCATCAAGTCCGTATGATACTCCGTATGGTTCCGATTACTAATCAACGGAACGACGCTGATTGCAAGCAATGCGACAATAAGAATCATCATAGTTGTTGCCATGCTAAACACCTCCTTTCCCCATATCAGCTTTACCCAAAGCTGATATAACTCTCTTTAGCTCATTTTAGTCCTTTTAGAAAATGATGCAAACCTTTCATACTCTTACTTCAAGCACCATCATTGACAAACACACTGTAGCCGTGCAATAAAATAGACTACGTAAAGGAAAACCGCTTCTGTCTGATGAAGCGGTTTTTGCTTTTAGCAGGGTGGCAATACAAAAACAAATCCGGAGACAATGTGTGGACGAGAGAAAACGATTACTGATCAGAAACAAGAGAATCGCCACTGGAATGATGATTTGCGCGGCCATGCTGTTTGTGTTTGCCCGCTCCCAGAAGGGGCATGGCGCCTGGGAGTGGCTGGCCGCTTTTGCGGAGGCGGCCATGGTTGGCGCCCTGGCGGACTGGTTTGCGGTTGTGGCGCTGTTCCGCCACCCAATGGGTGTGCCGATACCGCATACCGCCATCATTAAAAGCAAGAAGGACGTAATTGCCGGAAATCTGGCCGACTTTATCCGGGACAAGTTTCTGGCCAGCGATACCTTGATCGCCAAGCTGAGAGAGTACAACCCGGCCGGGCATCTGGCCGTCTACCTGATGTCGAAGGAGAATTCCGCCGGTCTGGCCAAGGGCTTGACCCGTGTAATTGCCGACTCCCTGGATTTTATCGATGACGAGCGTGTGCAACGCCTGTTGAGAGCCGCCCTGAGCAACCGGATTGAAAACTTCGACCTTTCCACTTCCGCCGGGGCGATTCTCGATTCACTCAGAAAAGACAATCGCCACCAGATCGTTCTGGATGACCTGTTGAACCGCTTTGCCGCGTGGCTGGCAACAGCGGAAGCGCAGACCCGACTGGCCAACGCCATCGACGAAATGTGTACGAAAGAATACCCGATCCTGAGTGCCTTCATGCCCAACCGGGAGCAGTTTTCCAAAGGGGCCGGTGAAAAGGTCGCCGGCAGGATCAACGCCTTTATCCAGGAAGTTAATGCCGATCCTGACCATGAGGTCAGGGGTAAGTTTGACACGGCCGTGACTAATTTCAGTGTCAGACTGAAATCCGACCCGCTGCTGCGTAGCAAGGTCGAGGCGATCAAGCTTGAGGTCGTTCATAACAAGTCCATAGCCGATTATGCGCGGAGCATCGGCAACGATCTGAAGAGCTGGCTGAGCGACGACCTGCAGCAGCCCCATTCAGAGCTGCAGGAGAAAATTACGGCAGCAGTTGCCGGCCTTGGCACTATCCTGTCGCACAACCGGGAGTTGAAAGAGTCTTTCAATGAACACCTGGAAACGCTGGTACTGCACCACGGGGATACGATGCGAAATGCAATTGCCGGTCATATTTCAGGCACGGTGCAGCAGTGGGAAAGTGATGACTATACCAACGAGATCGAGCTGAGTATCGGTTCCGACCTGCAGTTTATCAGGATGAATGGTACCCTGGTCGGCGGCGTGATCGGCCTGCTGCTGCATGCCGTCGGGCTGCTGCTGGCGTAGCTGTTTTTCACGCCGGGAGGCAAAAGGTGACATCCTGCGGTTACGCCAGGGTTGGAGCGGATGTTGTTCATTGACTCAAGCCGCCTTCAATAAAACCACCGCTTCCAGCTCTTTGCTATGGCGACGCTCGGCATGCCAGAGATCGTAGGTATTCTGAGCGTTCAGCCAGAATATTGATGAATTGCCGAACAAATGGGAAAGGCGCAGCGCCATGACCGGGGTGACAGCGCGGCGACAATGCACCAGTTCGTTAGCGGTCTGCCGCGACACTCCCAATGCTGTGGCCAGAGAGGTTACATTCAAACCGAAATCCGGCATGAAATCCTCCCGCAGCATTTCGCCGGGGTGGGTGGGGGCTATGGTGCGTTTCTTCGTGTTTGGTATGTTCATAGCAGTACCTCGTTAATGGTAATCGGTTATTTCGACATCATGGGCGTCACCGTCCACAAACCTGAAACAGATGCGCCATTGATCATTGATCGAAATGGCATGCTGACCAATACGATCATCTTTCAAGGAGTGCAGACGGTTGCTGGGCGGTACTTTCAGGTCATCAAGCGATGTTGCCAGATCAATATATTCGAGCCGTCTCAAGGCGCGCTTGATCACGTCAGGAGGCAGTCTTTTCGACTTGCCATGGCAATACAGTGATGACGTATGCTTGTCGGCGAAACTCTTGATCATGGTTGCAGTGTAATGTGTGACGTGACACAAGTCAATGCTTGGAAATACGGGAAATTCATCCGCAGACCATCACCCCGCCCGGTAAACCTGCTGCGGTGGTTGTCTCTGATTAGTTCCTGATGTCCCGCATGCCCGTTTAAGCCTTCGGCTAATAAATTGCTCCGCTAACCGTAACATGCTATATTGCAGTGCGTCTGAACCACAGGGACATTCCCTGTGGTTTTTTTGTGAGCGCAGAATGAGAGAGGTACCCCATGAACCCTGAAACAATTTCATCGTCCAAACAGAAAGCCGTCACACCATTGTCATTTGAATCTCTCGGCCTGCGCGCCGAACTGCTGAGCGCGATTGCCGCACAGGGCTATACCACGCCGACCCCGATCCAGGCCGGGGCGATCCCGCTGGTCTTCGAGGGGGGCGATCTGCTGGCCGGCGCCCAGACCGGCACCGGCAAGACGGCGGCCTTTGCCCTGCCGATCGTGCAGCGGCTGAGTGAAACGATTCCCAGGGAAAAGCGCCGCAAGCCGCGCGCGCTGGTGCTGGTGCCGACCCGCGAGCTGGCGGCCCAGGTCAGCGAACATATCAACAACTATGCCCGACGCCTGTCGCTGCGCTCCACAATGATCTACGGCGGGGTGACCATCCAGGCACAGATCGAGCGGCTGCATCGCGGCGTCGATATCGTGGTGGCGACGCCGGGGCGACTGCTGGACCATGCCGAACGGGGCACGATCGATCTCTCCCGGATCCAGGTGCTGGTGCTGGACGAGGCCGACCGCATGCTGGATCTGGGCTTTATCGACGATATCAAGAAGGTGGCGGAGTATCTGCCGGCCAAGCGCCAGACCCTGCTCTTTTCGGCCACCTATTCCAAGAGCATCAAGCAGCTGGCCGACCAACTGCTGAATCACCCCAAACGGATCGAGGTGGCGCGCAGCAATATCGCCGCCGATGCGGTGACCCAGGCGATCTACGAGGTGGAACGGAGCCGCAAGCGGGAGATGATCTCGTTTTTGATCCGCAAGGGGGGCTGGAACCAGGTGCTGGTCTTCGCCCGCACCCGTTACGGCGCGGACAAGCTGACAGAAGAGCTGCTCTACGACGGGATCAAGGCGGCCGCCATCCACAGCAACAAGAGCCAGTCGATCCGGACCCGGACACTGGCGGAGTTCAAAAAAGGCGATTTCCGCGTGCTGGTGGCCACCGACGTTGCGGCGCGCGGGCTGGACATCGAGCGCCTGCCGCACGTGGTGAATTACGACCTGCCCCAGGTGCCAGAGGATTATGTGCACCGCATCGGGCGTACCGGCCGGGCCGGCGAGGACGGGATCGCCCTCTCGCTGGTCTCCCCGGAGGAAAGGCCGCTCCTGGCCGCGATCGAAAAGCTGCTGACCTATGCCATCCCGCGTCAGACCCTGGCGGAATTTCCGGCCACAGCGGCCCGGCGCAGTGCGCGGGTGCAGGCCCTCAAGCAGGCCGCCAAAGCGCCCAGGGACAGGACGCAGGCAAAGCAGGCCAAGGCCCCGGCAGCCGGCCCGGCCCCCCGGCGGGGAAAAGCGCCGGCCGAACGCCCCGCTCCCAAGACCGGGCGCCGGGGGAGCAGGGCGTGAGCCTGTGAGAAAATAAACGGGGACTCGTCGGTGATACAAAAGGCGGCCACTTCGGCCGCCTTAACTGTTTTAAATTATGCACACGCTGTAAACTTTCGATAGTCCGGGTTCATCTGCCACAGGGCCAGTGTCGCCCCGGTCGGATCCGTGATGACACTGAACCAGCCCACGCCGGGAATCTCGGTGACCTCCTTGCAGATCTTCGCTCCCAGTGTGCGGGCCTTCTCGGTGGCGACAAGCGCGTCGTCCACGGCAACGTAGGCCAGCCAGCAGGGGGGCGAATCGGGCTGGACGCTCTTCATCATGCCGCCGCCGGTCCCTTCGCCCACATTGATCAGGGTGTAGTCCATCCCCGGTATGTCTTCCAGTTTCCAGTCGAACAGCCCGCCATAAAACTCCTTGGCTTTGGCCACGTCGGTGGTCATCAACTCCACATGCACGAACGGATTTGCCATGACACGTTCTCCTTTCTGCTCGTAATTGTTACTCAGAATTCTATTATACGCCGTCATCGGAAAAATGCTTGCTGAAGAATTCCGGGCTGAACGACCCGCTGCCGCTTGATTGGTGGTGGATGTTCTCGGCATGATGGTGTATAAAATGGCCAGATTCCTTTGATGCCCCCAACGCGAGAAGCGCACATTAACCCTGCTGGAGTACACCTATGAACGTAGACCTGAACCTGCTGAAAAACCTGATAAGCAAACGAAGCGATGAGATTGAAAAGGGCGTGGCCGGGACCGGCTATCTGGCAAGAACGGTCATCGGTGTCGGCACCTTTCTACTCGATAACGAAGGCGACCTCGATCTGCTGTCCGCCAAGCAAAAGGTCATCTTCGAAAAATTCATTCAGCCGCTGCTGGCTGCGCCTCGCCGCTAGTTCTTCTTTGTCAGATTGCCATCTTTACGACAAATCCCCCCTGACCCCCCTTTCAAAAAGGGGGGACTTTATAAAACCCATTCAAAGGCCCGCCAACAGCGGGCCTTTGCCGTTTGTGAGCTGCAGGGCTTGAATTCGGGGCGCTTGCCGCTACACTTGATATATGTGGTGTCGTACACGATCAACAACTTGATCCGGCGGGGGGATAGCGATGAAGGTTAATTTGAATATGAACAAGATCCGCTTCAGGGAAGGGGAGGGCCAGCTGGCTCCCGCCCGGCAGCAGGAACTGCTGGCCGGAAGGCTGGCCGGCTGCAACCGGGTAATACGCAGCGGTGACGCGCTGCGGGAGCTGGAGAGTATCCTGG
>JACMKN010000035.1 GCA_014380135.1 Deltaproteobacteria bacterium | reverse complement strand
GTTTGATCCAGTCTTCTGGTAGGTCCGGAGTTGCTTCTGACGCGAGTTTTAGCGAATGAATGATCTCGTTAGCGGCACAACGCTGGCGCAGGGAACGGGCGAGCAGATCGTCTGGTGTGAGTGTCACAAAAAGACGAAAGTCAGCGATTTGTGAAAGCTGACGGATCGGTTCCGGCATGGCAAAGTCGCTGGCACTGGTTACATTATGGATCGCATTATTTACACAGTCGTAAAGTTCTGAATCATCGACGCTTCCTTTTAACTGCGAGACAGCTGCGTTCAATTCGCGGAAAGGCGGGAGAGGCACCTCTCCAGGGTCCATACCACAATCTTGCAACAGGCGGGCGGCGATCCGTGCCTGAAGAGAGGTATGCCCGTCTGCTTCTACCAGCAGTTGAGGTCCTATTATCGGGATAACATTACCTTCCCGGATTTTGTTCATCAAATTTATCCACGCCCTCTCATTCATATTCTCTCCCGCTAGTGTGTGCCGATTGGGGTCACATCTACATATATAGATATGAGTCTGAATCTGAAGTTTAGAAGTGATCCCAATTCAGCATGCCCAGCCACGAAGTCATAACCCCACCTGTCCTCCCCTTAATTAAGGGGAGGGACGCTACGATGAGACTGCCAATGTAACCACCGAGCTTGCCATTCGCGTTCCCCCTCTTAAGTTAAGAGGGGGACAGGGGGTGTTATGTGCCGGTGCTGAATAGTGACGCAAATTTTTTACTTGAGGATGGTTTTAGTTCCCAGTTTTTTCGGCTGCATCCCTCTTCCGATGATTTCGTCCCTTGATTTAAAACCATAGGGAAGCAACTCCACGATCGCCGGCTTTGGCTTTACAACGAGTGTTATGCCGGGTTTGACGAGGGTTACGGTACGGAAGTTAGTGACCCAGCCGTAGGGGTAGCTGTAACCGTTGGTTACCCGGGCCGTGGCCGAGATACGGAACAGGTAGGCACAGGTTACGGGGGGAACCCATTTGCCAGGCGAAGCCGGCATGGTGCTAGAGGTAACGCCATGCCACACCGGTGGCGTGGTGCGGTTGGCCGGATTGGCATATGAGTCCGTGGCAATTGTCGCGGACTGTCCCGCGCCCCATTCCACGCTGAGTGTGTAGTTGAACAGATCACCTTCGGGGTCGAAAGCCTTGAATACCAGCTGTACGCCGTCGTTTGCATCCGCCATGTTCTCGATGGCACAGGGGGCAACCGGCAGTCCGTTATGCAGGATGTCGATCAGCTTTACGTCGGGAAGCTTGTTGTCCAGCCGCAGGGTGAGGATCTGCGGTGGGGTTATTGGAGATGCGACAGGTATCGCGGCCGACTTGTAGAAATCTATCCGGAACTGGTGAATATTGTTCGGCTCGGCGACCGTGTTCCACTGGAAGAGCAGAGCCTTGATGGAGTAGTCCAGGGCCGGATTGACCAGCGGGTACAGGTTGCTGGTATCCGGTCCGAAGGATTCCCATACATAGGTGGTTCCGTTCCAGCGATAATTGGCCCAGTTCTGGCGGATGGGTGCCCAGGCGGCCGCGTTGACATCGGCGATTGTATTTCCGGAACGGTGCATCACCCGGTATTTTCTTGCTCCTGCAATCCAAAGGCTTTGCAGCGTAACCGTATTACCGATCAGGTCCAGGGTGCCTCCGAAGGCGGCTGCGTCCGGATTTATCCGGTATGGATCGGTAATGGTCGCATAGCCGTCCGCATTGATTTTTGTGGCCGGGATGATCCCCACTCCGCCAATAACCGCCCCGGCTGTACCGGCCGGGTAAATGGCAGGGACCTGTGTTGCAAGGGTAATCTGATGGAAACTGGAGAAGGCGCTCAGGGGGTTGACCGGATATTCATAGATGAAAGAAGGTGTGCTGGAGGCGATCCGCAGGCCGAATTTCACCAGGGGGGCTGGTCCGGTCGGATCCAGAGCTATCCCCATTTCACTTAAGGAAAGGCGTATTTCCCAGATGCGGTGGTTGGCGGGGGAGTGAGAGGTGGGTCCGAAGCTCATTTGCGTGGCGGAGGCGATGACCTGGTTGGTTGACGCGGGCCAGGTCGCGTTGGGATAGGCCATCATTCAGCGTCCCAGCCGGTTCGGCTGTCCGGGCCAGGGGCTGTACAGCACATCCCGGTCGGGGGTGACGGCCCCGTTGTTGTCGCTGTCAATTACCAGCCAGAAGTAGTCGTTGGTGCCGGGATCATTGCCGTTGTCTCCCACCATGTCGAGAATGATATAGAGGTTGTCGGCGTCGTTTTTCACCATCATGAAGCCGGCCGGGATCGGCAGGACGGCGGCATCCGTCCATTCCGTTGCGGGCAGCATCGCGCCCGGCGTTACCGCATTATTGGTCCACCTGCTACGCACATTCGCCATGATTTACTCCTTTCTGTTGCGTGGGTGATTTTCCTTGATCCAAAACAGCGAAAGGGACATGCACTGTTTTGTGACAGCGTTTTATTATGCTAATATTATTATTAAATGAAATCAACTTTAAATTCAGGTGATTCAGCTTTTATTAATTATCCTTATTGCCAAACCGGCTTTTATAGCTATAATGGGTATACTAACTACTTGGAAGAGGTGTTGCCATGAAAACAATGACATCAGTGGAAGCCCAGAATCATTTCGGCTTGCTGCTAGACACTGCCCAGCGTGAACCGGTTTCCATCACCCGACGTGGCAGGCCGGTGGCGTATCTGTTTTCACCGCAGGATTTTGAGGCGCTTACGCAAGGCAAAAGCAATATCGACACGCAGACGTCTACCGCTCAGTTATTGGCAGCATTCCGTGGCAGTGGCAAGGGAGGTTCCGCAGCACGATTGGTGGCGGAACGCGAAGCAGAAAGGCAGCGGGAGGCATGAGCGGTTATCTGCTGGACACTTCAGCATTGCTGGCGCTATGGGATAATGAGCCAGGAGCCGAACGGGTGACTGCCCTGCTGGAGGCGGCTGCGCGAGGTGAACTTGCCTGCCACGGATGTTTTATGTCGCAGATGGAGCTTCTGTATCGGGTCTGGAAGGATGAAGGAGAAGAGGCAGCGCGCAAGGCATATGCAATATGTCTGCACTTGCCGATTGCCTGGCTGCATGAGTCTCCCGATCTTTTGGAACGGGCGGCGGCAGTCAAGGCTTGTTTCCCTCTTTCGCTGGCCGATGCCTGGATAGCCGCTGCGGCATTGCAGCTGGATGCGATCCTGGTTCATAAAGATCCGGAATTCGAAAAGGTTGCTGATCTGAAGCAGGAGAGCCTGCCGTACAAATAACGTTCCGGCTGTTTATAAATAGGGATACTACCCGTTATTCCCTTTAATTGGGGGATGTCCCTGTTTTATCCTCCGATGATCAAGGGTTTACAGTTCAGGCCCGCCTGAGACACCTCCACACGTTTCCCTCCTGCACCTAAATGCGGATTCTATAAAAAACATGTAAGTTGTACAAATATTTACCTCAACTTGATCCTTCATATATGGCAGTTATGTCAAGCATGACGGATTCCGTTGTCGGATTTTCCTTTATCCCGCAGGCACTCTTTCTGGATTTCCCCGCAAAATTATTCTCTTGCACTCGCATAATTTACAGATTTTCGCTGGCACGCTTGTTGCCATTAACCTTGATGTGTGATGGTATGTTGATTGCGTAGTAGTATTTGGTTTCTTTTGTTTTAGGGAAACCGTCAAGCCCAGAGAACCGGAGGTCACTATGAACAGGCAACTGAAGGACGAAGATGAGCAAAGCTTGAACGGCAGCATGTCGCGTCGCAGTTTTATTACGGCGGCCGGCATAGTCGCCGTGGGAGGAGTGCTGGCGGGTGGTGCGATGGCGGCCGTCACCGGCGCCAGAGAGGCCGTGCCTGGAACGTCTCCCCCCTTGCCGTGGACATGGGTAAAGTTGGATCCGATGGAGGCCGGGAAGCGAACCTTCCAGACGTACCATGCCAAGGGTGGCTGAGGGAGCGGTGCCTGGCTGGGGGTCCTCAGCCTTCTGAAAGAAAAGATCGGCTTCCCGTACACCCTTCTCCCCGTGGACATGTTCCACCACGCTGCCGGCGGCTACGCCCAGCAAGGAACCCTCTGCGGCTCCATCGGTTCGTGCGCCGCCATCATCAACCTTGTGGCGATGGACAAGGACAACACCCACATGAAGCTCGTGGGCGACCTGATTTCCTGGTACAGCCAGTGCTCATTCCCATCGCAGCGTTTTGACTCCATTGCCACCTACAAAAAACAGATCCAGACGGCCGCCGTTTCCCCGCTCTGTCATACCTCAGTTTCCGGCTGGATGATGGCGGCGAAATCCTCCTACTCCGCGAAGGACAGAAAGGACCGCTGTGCCAAAGTGGCCGCCGATACGGTCTATCAGACGGTGGTGATGCTCAACGAATACACCGAAGGCAAATACAAGCCGCTGGCGGCGAAACTATCCAAGGAGACCGAAAACTGCCTGAGTTGCCACGGTACGAAGGCGGCCGACAACCAGAAGGGACAGATGAATTGCGTCAGTTGCCATGACGACCACACAAAGTGAAGATGAGCAGTTTTTTTCTTGTCTCTCATTTTAACCCCCTGCGGCACTGATGCGACATCGCTTTTCAATATGGTGAGAATTCCAGGATCACAATACTCAATTCAAAAGGCGGCCAATCGGCCGCCTTTGCTACATCCATTCAAAAGCGTCGGTCTCTTATGGAGCAAGCGATCGGTCGCTTAAATTCATAACGCATGCCGTGTTAGTGCCAAAGTATTATTTTTTGTTGGATCGTCACCAGATCTTCGGGCTTAAAGCTGATGAAATCATAGCCCGCACGTTTTGCGAGCCGTTTTACTGTTGCCGATGCTGTCAGATTGAAAGAGAAGGCCGGACTGGTGGTCTGGAAAAATGCTTCACGCAAAGAGCATTTTATGCTGGTTTCGCATGAGTCGCTTTCGCCGGGCAGGCGGAAGGAGTTGGAAAACGAGGGTGTGGCGGGTGTAGAGCTGAAGCAGCTTTTGTGAGTAAAGGGCGCGTACGAAATCAAGAAAATCCGATCACTTGAGAAGCTCTTGCGAGAATATGGGGTTGTTCCAAATTTTCCACACGGATTTCATGCTCAGCATTTAGGCATAATGGTAAGGTGCTGAAGTAGCCGGTAGAGTGATTTTGTTGAGATTGCAACTTTGCATGCCTGACACCGCTATCCCAAAAAACTGATTTTTCAAGACCCCAAGAAATTGGCAAGCGGCTTGTATCGGGCGAATCTCCGCTCAAAGTATGGCGGGAATATCGCGGATTCACCTTGGCAGCCCTTGGCAAACAGTGTGGAGTAACCGCTGCTGCCCTATCCCAGATTGAGACCGGAAAACGCTCCCCCAGCGTTGAACTCCTTGGTAAATTATCCCGCGTACTTGGCTGCGATATGGATGACCTGCACGAAACAGAAGAACTTGACATGGTAGCCTGAATCCGTAGTGCAAATGGGGTCGGTAGTGCAACT
>JACMKN010000034.1 GCA_014380135.1 Deltaproteobacteria bacterium | reverse complement strand
CGGTCAGCCGGGCAGCCGAACTGATGAGCAGCCACAAACTGCACACTCTTCCGGTCGTTGAGGGGAAAAAAGTGGTCGGCATGGTGTCGCGCATCGACATCATCCGCGCTATGAACCGCTAGTGTCCGCGCTGCAGATCGTATCATGTTCCCCGCTGGAGACCGAGGAGCTTGGATCGCAACTGGGTCTGATTCTCCCGGCCGGTTCATTCCTGGCACTGCGTGGCGATCTGGGAGGGGGCAAGACCTGTTTCACCCGCGGAATTGTTTCAACTACAGCACCGGTCAGCGCCCATATGGTTGCCAGCCCGACCTATGCAATCATGAACAGCTACCCCGGCACTGTTCCGGTCTATCATTTTGATTTCTATCGTCTGAGCGGAGATGATGACGTTGCCGAACTGGGCTTTGAGGAGTACTTCTACGGCAAGGGTGTCTGCGTGGTGGAGTGGTCGGAACGGCTGAAGGAGCTGCTGCCGGCCGACCACCTGACTGTAGCGTTCGACTTTCTCGAAGATGATCGGCGCTGCATTACAATAACAGCCTGCGGGCCCGCTTCCACCAGGATTCTCGAACAGCTGGCAGAGCAGCGCCGGCAGGAATATTTCCTTTGACCTTATGGCGGCTTATCTGCTATAGAGCAAAATCAAAAGTTTGCTTTTTCAAACAATTACAGTCAGGGAGGGCAGTATGGCGCTTGTAGTCCAAAAATACGGCGGCACTTCGGTCGGCACCACCGATCGCATCAAAAATGTCGCCAAACGCATCATCAAAACTTACGATGCCGGAAACGATGTGATCGTTGTGGTTTCGGCCATGTCGGGCGAGACCAACAAACTGGTCGCTCTCGCCAATGAAATGTGTGAGATTCCGGACGGTCGCGAGTATGACGTTCTGGTTGCTACCGGCGAGCAGGTCACGATCGGCCTGCTGGCCATGTATCTGAAATCGCAAGGCTATAAAGCCAAGTCCTACCAGGGCTGGCAGGTGCCGATCGTTACCGACTCCGTCGCCAGCAAGGCCCGCATCGAAAGCATCGGCGACACCAACATGCGTACCGATCTGAAGGAAGGTACGATCGTGATCCTGGCCGGATTCCAGGGCGTAGATGCCAACGGCAACGTCACCACGCTGGGGCGCGGCGGTTCCGACACCTCGGCCGTGGCCATCGCGGCCGCGTTGAAAGCCGATGTTTGCGAGATCTATACCGATGTCGATGGAGTCTACACGACCGACCCCAACATCTGCAAAGAGGCCCGCAAGATCGAAAAAATCTCCTATGACGAGATGCTGGAACTGGCCAGTCTGGGTGCCAAGGTGCTTCAGATCCGCTCGGTTGAATTTGCCAAAAAATACAATGTGGACGTGCATGTCCGCTCCAGTCTAAATGAAAACACCGGTACGATGGTTACCAGGGAGGATAAGGAAATGGAAGGAATTCTCGTTTCAGGGGTGGCGTACGACAAGAATGAGGCCAAGATTGCCGTGATGGGTGTACCCGACAAGCCGGGTATTGCCGCAAAGATTCTCACTCCGCTCTCGGATGCGGCCATCTCGGTCGATATGATCGTCCAGAACGTCGGCAGCGACGGCCTGACCGACTTCACCTTCACCGTCACCAAGGCGGACCTGAAGCAGGCCCTGCTGATCACCAACGAGGTCGCCAAGGCGATCCAGGCCAAACAGGTGATTTCTGATGAAAACATCAGCAAGATCTCGATCGTCGGCCTCGGCATGCGCAGTCACGCCGGCGTGGCTACCCAGATGTTCACGGCGCTGTCGAAGAACAGCATCAATATCCAGATGATCTCGACTTCGGAGATCAAAATCTCGGTCGTGATCGACGAAAGATACACCGAACTGGCCGTGCGCGTCATGCATGAGACCTTCGGTCTGGCCGGCTGATTTTTTAACGTAGGATTTGCCTGATAAGAGGGGGGAGAACAACAGCGGTTCTCCCCCTTTCATATTATGGAGTTCGAGTACGCCATGACCACAGAAAAACCCAAACATTCCTTTTTCAGCTTTCGCGATAACTGCCTGCAGCCGGTTTCGGCCGGCGTAGTCAGCGAATACCCGGTCCAGCTGATCGTCAACGGCCGTGAAATCGCCACGCTGATCGGTTCCCCGCACGATCTGCGCTTCCTTGTGGCCGGTTTTCTGCGCCTGCAGGGTTTTGTATCATCCCTGTCCGACTTCGAGATGTTCAGCGTCTGTGAAGAATTCGGCAGCGCCAATGTCCGGATCAAGGGCGAACTGCCGGAACGGCTCAAGCCGGTTCTGACATCCGGCTGCGGCGCCGGCATCAGCTTCAGCATGCCCGCTGCCGATTCAAGCACCCCTGCCTTCGCGGGTGACGGGCAACCGGTGCTGCCGGCCCAGATATTTGGACTGATGGAGGAACTGGCCAGGCGGGCGGAACAGTACCGCTCCCACGGCGGTATCCATTCGGCCGCCATCGGCCGCGCCGGAAGGATGATGTTGTACGCGGAGGATCTGGGGCGCCACAACACCTTCGACCGGATCGCCGGAGAAGCTCTTTTCAAGGGCATCAACATGGCGGGCGCCGAACTGGTCACATCCGGCCGGGTTTCGACCGAGATGGTCGCCAAGGCTTCCCTGATGGGTATCAAGCTGATCGCATCGCGCACCTCGCCCACCGATATGGCGGTCAAACTCTGCGACCAGGCCGGCATCTGCCTGGTCGGTTACGTACGGGGCGGCTCCTTTACCGTTTACAGCCACCCGGAAGTGATCGAGCCCTTTCCGTCCAACAGCAAGATTGCAGGGGTGACCGGCGTGATCCTGGCCGGCGGGTCATCAAGCCGCATGGGCAGAAACAAGGCACTGCTGGAGATTGATGGAGATGCGATCATTACCCGGGTCTACCGCACGCTGGCGGCCCTGTTCCACGAAGTGGTCATCGTCACCAACACACCCGAAGAATACGATTTTCTTCCCTGCCGCAAGGTGGCCGACATCTATCCCGGCGCCGGATCCATCGCCGGCCTGCAGGCCGGACTGGCCGCCAGCAGAACTGAGCGGATCTTTGTCGCGGCCTGCGACATGCCCTTCCTCAACCCTGACCTGATCAGGCTGCTCTGCGGGGCAGACGGTGATAACGATGCGGTGGTGCCTCTTAACGACGAAGGGCTGCAAGAACCACTGCACGCGGTTTACCGTCATACGGCTTTGAATGCGATGCGGGACGCCATCGAAAACGGCGACAAAAGCATTCTGCACATGCTGGACAATCTTGATACGAGGCTGGTGCCGCAGGCAGAGTTCGGCTCCATCGCAGGCGCGCTGGAATCATTCCGCAATGTGAATACGATGGAAGAATACGAGAGGGTTACGGGGCAGCGCTGAGCCGTTCGGCGCGTTTGCGCTTCCTGAGGGCGGCGAAGAAGTTGCTCAGCAGGCCGGAGCATTCGCTTTCCAGAACCTGGGGCAACAGTTCGACGCTGTGATTGAGACGGGGATCATTGGAGAGATCGTACAGAGAGCCGGCCGCACCCCCTTTGGGGTCGTAGCAGCCGAAGACAACGGTCGGTATGCGGGACAGGATGATAGCCCCCATGCACATCGTGCAGGGTTCCAGTGTCACATAAAGTGCAGTATCCAGAAGCCGCCAGGAACCAAGTTTCCGGGCGGCTTTTCTGATGGCGATCAGTTCGGCATGGGCGGACGGGTCCTGGGAGGTTTCGCGCAGATTGTGGCCGCGGGCGATGATCCGGCCGTCACGGACGATCACGCAGCCGATCGGCACTTCATCCTTGGACTGGGCCTTGCCCGCCTCGGCAATGGCCCGCTGCATCCAGTAGGCATGGTTTTTTTCAGGCAGGGACATTAATGGCACACTACCAGAGTACCTTCAATCCGAGTTTTCGATAGGCAGCAAAGGCGCTATCCTGGGATATGAGAGTCAGTTTGTGGGAAATGGCTTGCCATATGATCAGACGGTCAAAAGGGTCCTTATGTTCCATACGAGGCAAGCGGTGGAAGGTGGCGGCATCGGTCGCGTCAATCGGCAGTATATCAAAGCCCGATTGACGAACTATGGCTGGAAAATCATCCGGGGCTACACCGGACAGTTCCAGTTTTCCGGTAGCGTACTTGAGAGATATTTCCCAAAAAGAGACCACGCTGACAGAGACGGTCACTTCCGGGTTCCGGATGCTATCAGCCGCTTTTTTGCCTAGACGGGTTGGGTCAAACAGCGTCCAGAGCAGGGCATGCGTATCGAGCAAACAGCTCATAACGACAGCAATTCATCATCGCTGACCTTGAAGTCAGACGAGATTGAAAACGATGCCTTGCCGGCCAAAAGGCCTAGAATGCGCTGGGGTTTGCCTTCATAGCGGTCATAGGGAACCAGCACGGCAATCTTTTCCTTCTTCTTGCCATAGCTGATAACAACGTCCTCGCCATGTTGAACGAAATCAAGTACCTGTGAAAAATGAGATTTAAAATGACCTACCGTCATTGTTTGCATAGAGCGAGACCTCCATCTGTTTTATAACAATATCCGGTTTTCGTGTCACGTTGTCAAGCAAATGATATGGCGGTCACCCAGCTGTTTTTCTAAAAAAGCCTGTTCAATTTTATCCTTGCAATCGCAATTCGTTCAGCTGTATTTTAATGAGCACAGGAGGTGTGTTATGGACATAAGCTCAATTGCAGGTTCTTCCCTGCTTTACAGGGAGGAACAGACCCAGCAGGCCCTTTCTACCAAGATGATGAAACAGTCGGCAGACAGTCAGAATCAGGTCGCCAATCTGCTGGCCCAGAACGCCCAGCAGGCCCCGCATCCAACGTCAAAGAGCGGCAACAGCTTCAGCTTTTCAACTTACGCCTAGAACTGGTTTTTATACATTTTTCATGGCCGGCCGATATGGTCGGCCTTTTTTATGCGTACTGTCCGGCATGGTATGAGCTGCGCACATAGGGACCGCTTTCGACATGCGAAAAACCCAGCTCCAGCGCTGCCCGGCGCAACTCATCAAACCTGGCCGGCGGAATGTATTCCTGAACCGGATAATGGGCACGGCTGGGAGCCAGGTACTGTCCAATGCTGAGATAATCGCAATCCACACCGCGCAGATCTCTGAATACTTCAAGCACGTCCTGCTCCACTTCCCCCATCCCCAGCATGATACCTGACTTGGTCCTTATTTCCGGAGCAAGCTCCCTGATGGTTTTCAGCACATCCAGAGAGCGCCGGTAGTCGGCTCCACTGCGGATGTGGTAAAGACACGGGACGGTTTCGATGTTGTGGCCAATTATGTCGGGGCGAGCCGCCGCCACCACGGCCAGACTGGCGCGCTGCCCCTGCATGTCCGGGATCAGCAGTTCGATCCTGGTTGCCGGTGATACGGCACGGATGGCGGCCACCGTGGCGGCATAGACCTCTGCGCCGCCGTCCGGCAGGTCGTCGCGGGTAGGGCTGGTGATCACTGCATGAGAAAGCTTCAGCCGTGAAACAGCCTCCGCCACCCGGCCCGGTTCATCGACATCGACCGGCAGCGGCGCTGTTTTGTCAACATTGCAAAAGGAGCAAAGGCGGGTGCAGTTCCGGCCGAGAATCAGGAAGGTGGCCTGTCCGCAGCTGAAACATTCCGATATGTTGGGACAGAGCGCCTGCTGACAGACCGTGTTCAGTCGCAGTTCTCCCAGCAGCTGCCGCATCCCGGTCTGCTCACCCGGATTTACTCGCTTTCGCAGCCATTCCGGTTTTCGTTGAATCTTCACACACACTCCCCGCCCAGGTTCCAGTTCTCATTCAGGTATTTTTCACGAAGCAGCCGGTCGGCCGACTGCTGTTCGCGATCGGTCGCTGCTGTTTCCAGCAGTGACGTATCGAGATTGCTGCAGAAGGCGTCCTTCAGGACCGGTTTCAGAAAAGTAATATCAGACACAACCCCCTCGGCAGTCAGGCAGGTTACCCGTTCCTCCAGTCCTGCCGGACGCTGCCGTAAATAGATAACGCCATCCGCCACCCGGTTCAGAATCGGAACAGACCCATGTTGAAAAACGACCTGTTTCAGCCTGCGTTGGGCATTGCCGCCGATTTTGCGGCCGTTGACAAGGATATCGAAAGACTCCTTGCCGGCAAAGCAGAAGTGGGTCCGTTGACCGAGTTTTTCGCCAGCGGCACTCCCGTCCACCGCATAGAGCGCATGCAGACCGAGATTCCGGTAGAACTGCAGCAGAAAACCGGTCAATACACGAAAAGAGTCCTTGATTGAAGTTGCCGCGGATATCTGGTCAGGAGCACAGATAATGCTGTAGGTCAGTTCGTCGGCGTGGTAGATGACGCCGCCACCGGTGATGCGCCGCACGATCGGCACTCCATCGGCACGGCAGTGCCCGGTATCGAGCACTTCGTGTACATTCTGGAAACGACCCAGCGAAAGGGAGGCCGGATGCCAGCCATACAGCCTCAGAATCGGTTTTGAATATTGATCAAACGAGCAGAGCAGGGCTTCATCAAGGGCCATGTTCTCGGGGCCGCTGAGTGGTCCGGTATCTATCAGGCGCCAGTATTTTGTATGTGATTCACAATGCATCGCTTCTTGTTATGACAGTCTACTTATGACTGTCATCTCAATCTCTTGGAAACGCACATGACATCGTAAGGCTGGCCTCTGAAGTCCTTCAGGTAGGTGTAATTCATTCCGGCGGCGCTGCACTTGTCAATTTTGGCCTGTATTTCCGCTTCACTCACCTTGGAGCAACCTTCCGCCAGCATGACTATCACAATTAATAGAGAGAAAAATCGCATATCCACCTCGCCCACAAATCATTCCGAATCTTTCAATTGATTGATAACGGTTATAATTTCGTTTCTTGTCAGAATTCCCTTTTTTTCCAGCACAGTTATCAAGGCCAGCATCTCATAACTGTGTGAGATGACCAGTTCTTCAATTGTGATGGCATCTTCTTTGCCAAGCTGCTCCGTCATATATTATTTCCCTTCTGCCATTTCAAAAATTGTGCTCTTCGTCCGGAACGTGATGCAGCAACCGGTTATCTTTACTTTACCTGGTAATGTTTATGATGTATAAAGGAAAGTCTTTGCGGCGCGAAACAGATGGGTTGCCAAGCAAATAAACACTGTATTTACAACATATTACATACATATCTGATTCCTCGTTAGAATGAGGCGTTTGCACAAACACAGGCTACTACCCAGAAACGTCGAAAGACGCCAATGCGGTCACCAGGTTTTGTCGGATTAAGGCTTAACTTAATGTAGCTGGACCCAATCCTACGTTGTGCACTGCCGAAAGTCAACCAGAGGGGAACGGTTTTGGCGTTCATACTTCAAAGCCCTTTCTCCCCGAAAGGGCTTTTGCATTTGATCAACAGACTCATTATCTTATGCGTTTTATAACTGGAATACACCCTTCGGGACACGGATGGCATCATGACCGCAGAATTCAGCGAAATATTTCTGAGCACCGTCATCGGACGCACCGTCATCAACAGCGCCGGCGTTGAACTTGGCATCCTGCGCGATCTTGTCATGGTGCCGGGCGAAGTATTTCCTGAGGTTTCGCATATCCTGTTCAGGTCCCGCAAAGGCACGAAGTCGCTCCCCTGGAGTGAGGTAGCGCTGTTTACCCATGTCGTCATTTCGGCTGCCAGCATAAATCCCCCCGGACTGCAGTCCTACAAGCCGCGTCAGGGAGATATACTTGTCAGACGCGACCTGCTGGACAAACAGATAGTCGATGTGGATGGCGCCAAGGTTGTTCGCGTCAACGATATAAAACTGGGCAAGTTGCATGACAAACTATGTATTTTTACCGTTGATATCGGATTTCGCGGCCTGCTGCGCCGCCTGGGATACGAGCGCTTTGGCGAGCGTGTGGCCCGCTTGCTGCGCAAAGAGATCCTCAACACCGAGATAAGCTGGGAGTACGTCCAACCGCTTGAGGCAAATTCCTCCAAGCTGGCGCTAAATATTGCCCGTAACCAGATGAACGAGATGCATCCGGCCGACCTGGCCGACATAATCGAAAACATCCCGATCCAGAACATCCGCACCGTGCTGGATTCCATTGATGCCGAAACGACCGGTGACACGCTCTACGAACTGGAAGCGGACATGAGGAATGTGGTCATCAGCCAGATGGATGATGAACAGGTTTCGGACATACTGGAAGAGATGGAACCGGACGAGGCCGCCGACGTGCTATCCGACCTGCCGGAAGAGCGGGCTCAGGACCTGTTGGAGATGATGGATCAGGAGGATGCCGAGGACATCCAGGAACTGCTGGAACACGAAGAGGATTCAGCCGGCGGCCTGATGACCCCGGACTACTTCAGGCTTTCGTCAAATATTTCGGTAGGTCGGGCACTGGAGTTGGTGCGCGAATGTGCGGAAGAGGTGGAAACCGTTTATTACGGATATATTGTTGACGCGCAGGACCGCCTGGAAGGGGTGGTGTCACTCAAGCAGCTGCTGTTGAACAGCCCCGATACACACATCACGGATGTTATGGAAGAAAACATCAAATATGTCAGCATAGATTCCGAACCCGTGGATATGCTGGAAACCCTCGCCAAGTACGACCTGATTGCGATACCGGTTCTTGATGAAGACAACCGCATGGCGGGGATTGTCACTGTCGATGACGTCCTGGCCCACTACCTCCCGCATTTTCTCAAGAATAAACGCAGATAGGCAAATCATGTCAAACGTAATTTCAGCCGCAAAATCCAGCAAGCCTCTAAAGAGCTTCAGCTCCAAAAACGTCATGCTCTTTCTGGCGATTCTTGGACCCGGCATCATCACGGCCAATGTCGACAACGACGCCGGCGGTATAACCACCTACTCGCTGGCGGCCGCCAACTACGGCTATGCGATCCTCTGGATGATGATCCCCACAACAATCGCACTTATTGTTGTCCAGGAAATGTGCGCCCGCATGGGAGCCGTCACCGGCAAAGGGCTCTCCGACCTGATTCGCGAATCCTTCGGCGTAAAGGTCACTTTTTACGTCATGATCGCCCTGCTGCTGACCAACATGGGCAATTCAATCTCGGAATTCGCCGGCATCGCCGCCAGCCTGGAAATCTTCGGCATCAGCAAATACATTTCCGTTCCGGTCAGTGCCCTTCTGGTCTGGCTGCTGATCGTCAAGGGCTCCTACAAAACCGTCGAAAAAGTCTTTCTGACGGCCTGCCTGGTCTACCTGGCCTACCCTGTCGCCGCCTTCATGGCCGGGCCCAAATGGGACATAGTTCTGAAAGCCACCGTGACACCCACCTTCAACACGGACAGCGCCTACCTGATGACACTGATCGGCATAGTCGGCACGACCATTGCCCCCTGGATGCAGTTTTATCAACAGTCGGCCGTGGTTGAGAAGGGCATTACGGCAGAGCAGTACAACTTTTGTCGTCTGGATGTCATCATCGGCTGCATTCTGGCCATCGTGGTGGCCTTTTTTATCATGGTAGCCTGCGCATCCACCATCCACGTCCAGGGTTTGAAGATCGAAACAGCCGCGGACGCCGCCCTGGCGCTCAAACCGCTGGTCGGCAAGCACGCTTCGGTCCTGTTCGCGTTCGGACTGTTCAACGCATCCCTGTTTGGCGCCTGCATCCTGCCGCTCTCCACCGCTTTCTATATTTGCGAGGGGATGGGCTGGGAGTCGGGGGTAGACAAGGATTTTGAACAGGCACCCCAGTTTTTCTGGCTGTTCACCGCCATCATCATCATCAGCGCGGCCCTGATCCTGATCCCCAATGCACCACTGATGTTGATAATGTTCATTTCCCAGGTGGTTAACGGAGCGGTACTGCCGTTTGTGCTGATAATCATGATCAAACTGATCAACGACAAGAATCTGATGGGAACCTACGTCAACGGGCCACTTTTCAACATCATTGCCATGCTGACCGTCATAATCATGGTCATCCTGACAGTTGTAATGACATTTGACTTCGCCTTCCCCGGCCTGATCAAACGCTTGATGACGTTCTAAAAACTGACAAGGCCCGCCTTGATATCAGGCGGGCCTTGACGTTTCGCGCCAACAGAAGCTTTTTATTTCTTTATTTCCACCGACAAGCCGGCCTTGCGGGCCGACTCGATCAGATCGCTGTAAACCTTGTATTTGTCCTTGTATTCCAATCGCACTGTTTCATACTCCCTGATCAGCTCCGACTGTCGTTCACGTGACAACGAACCCGGCTTTTTTATTGTGCCCTGCAGCTGATCAAGAAGCAGTTCCAAACGTTTCAGCTCTGTCTCCTGAACTTCGAACTCCTTACGCCAGGCAGCCTCTGTTTTTCCACTGTAGAGCTGCTTGTCGGAGTCAGCAGCGATTACGGGCTTCAATACAGGTTTATCATTTTTTTCCGGAAGCGGTGCTTTCGGCAGAGTCGGAGTGTTGTCGTCATCTCCATGTCGTCTGATACTTTTTCGGTACTTTTTGGGCACACTGTTATAGTCGTCACTAAAATTATAGGTCCCGTTTTTATCGATCCAGGAATAGGTTTCCGCGCCGGATAGAGTTGTCAACAGCAGCATGAAACTCAGACATAATAATGTTTTCATGGATGGCCTCATTCTCTAGCCTGGAGGCCAGTTGAAATCACGACCGGCCAGCAAATGGAAATGGATATGAAATACTGACTGCCCCGCTCCTTCACCATTGTTCTGTACGATACGGAAGCCGGACTCGGCATAGCCCTTCTGGCGGGCAATCTCGCCCGCCTTCCGGTAGGCATATCCGACCAGCGCGTCGTCCTGGGCAGTCATGTCGAGACAATTGACAAAATGCTTCTTGGGCAGCACCAGCAGGTGCAGCGGCGCCTGCGGCCCGACATCCTCAACCACGAGAATCTGCTCGTCTTCGAACACCTTCTTTGAGGGAATCTCTCCCCGAATGATCTTGCAGAAAATACAGTTTTCCATTCCAGCCTCCCTTTCAACAAATCAAGGTAGATTCAGCAAAATAAGAAACTCACGGTTGCCGTCAGCCCCGGTGATGGGTGACTCGCATAGCCCTGCGACCGAAAGACCCATGGCCTGTGCAGTCCGGCTGACATCATCGATAACCTTCTGGTGGGCAGACGGATCACGGACAATGCCCCCCTTGCCCACTTCACCTTTTTTGACTTCGAACTGCGGTTTGATCAGGGCGATGATGCGCCCCCCCGGCTTGACCAGCGCCAGCGTGGCCGGCAGAACCTTGGACAACGGAATGAAGGAGGCGTCAATAACGGCCAGATCCGGCCTCTCGCCGAGCTTGTCCGGTGTAAGATAGCGGATATTGGTCTTTTCGATATTGATGACACGCGGATCCTGCTGCAGCTTCCAGGCCAGCTGGCCATGCCCCACATCGACCGCAAAAACCTTGAGCGCCCCGGCCTGCAGCAAGCAATCGGTGAAGCCTCCGGTGGAGGCCCCCACATCAATCACCACCAGACCGTTGACATCCACTCCGAACTGATCCAGCGCCTTCCGCAGCTTGAGGCCGCCCCGACTGACAAACGGCAGCACTACACCCTTGATACGGATGTCCGCATCAAGCGGCACCTGATGACCGGACTTGTCAACGGTATGGTCTCCCACCACCACCTGACCGGCCATGATCAGAGCCTGGGCCTTTTCCTGCGAGGGAGCCAGTCCCCGTTCAACCATCAGTATGTCGAGTCGCTGTTTGGCCATAGGGGGTCAACATACTACAGAGGGGGAAACAAATCAACGTACTGAGCAATAGGAACGTGATAAGGCACACCGGCTCTGCGGGGGCTTTTTCCCGCTGACCGGTGCTGCCGTTGGTTGAATATACGGTGTTCTCGCCGTTGCCTTTTCGCCTTTTTTCGATAATGGAATTTCTGCTTTCTCGGTTTTAAATTCGTTTAAAAATTTTCTTTTGAGTTTTCAAAGAGTTTCTTGACGACAAGTAATTACCTTTTGGAGTTCTTCTTTCGCTGTGTCATTACTCTGTTTATTACGATAATGCTGTACACCCTTCCAAGTCGCCAGTCCGATTGCCAAACCAGCAGCACCTCCGGCAACAATCGGCCAGACAGGCGCAGATACGAGGCCAAGTGAAAGTGCTACAGCACCCAATCCATGCGAACCTAGTATAGTTACAGAACCCGCAGCGAGTGTGCCTCCAATTGTAGTACCAGCTACCACTGCTGTCGTTCCAGTAGTTGTGCTTATTGCTACATTTTTTGCGTCTGGGTGATTTGCCAATTCCTGGATTTTACTCTGTAGTTCATCCCAAGTTATTGCGACAACTTCAGTCGATGTTTCAACAAGATGAATCACACCATCTTTAAAATCTGATGCCGCTTGCAATACTCGCTCGTCTTTTACTAATCTTCTAGCACCATCAATCATCAATGCTGTTCCTACAGTAACAATTGACGCATCTAAGAACAAGTCTCCAAAATCTGGGGTAACAAATCGTTTTACCGCATCGCCAATGACGTATCCGAATGAACCAAAGATCAACGTACCTCCACCTATCAAGGCGAGGGCTGGAATTGCGGTCACTCCTGCTATACCGGTAACGCCACCAACAAAGATCGATTTTAAGAACGTTGCTGCAATTACAGAAGTTCCAACCGTCCCCAGTCCAAGTCCTGCAAACCCACCAATATCTGGCAACATACTTCCAACGACATCCTGTCCCATTAGAATATGACCATCTAAGATACCCCAAGATAGTAAGCTAGCGCCTATTGCCATCTCAGCAACACCAACTTCCGCCTGGTGTTCATCACTCCATTTTTTACAGTAATCAAGTGCTTTTTGGAAACAACGATTATTATCACTTTGGTCGTTTTGTTCAAACAACATGATCTCGCTCATAATTAGTCTCCTATCATTTTTTCTTATTCTTGCCCTTCGTCTTTAGTGCATCATTTTCTTTTTGCAGCATCCCATTCTCTTTTTTCAGCAATTCGATTTCCTTCTTCAATAGTTCAACGTTTATATTCGTATCACCAGCTTCTTTATTATCTGACTTTGACAACACATATTGAGTCCCTGTACACTCACAATACATTAATTCAAGCACATCATTTGAGGGTGGCGTAATTCTTTTGGGCATATTTGTATCAATTTTCCAACCATTCGATAAAAGGCCTTTAAGATCACAATCAATGGTACATGCAGTTAAACATCTTGATTCAGCAAAAGACTCAGTAGAACGATAGCCCTCACTACAAAATAAGATCTTTTGCTCAGCAACGGCATCCAGTGAAACCCCTAAAGGGGATAATACCAACACGGCGATCAACAGATATTTCATTTTTAATCCTTCTATAAGGCATTTATTTTGTTGTTCAACGGGTTTATCTTTTGTCCTGACTGTTTTTTTGGCGGCGTATTTAAGTGTTGGACATTTATTTTAAAGGTTACATCAACTATGACATCATCTGTGTAACGCGACGTCTGATATTGATAAGTTGCAATGTCACAGGAATCGTTTTTCTATAGCTTGGAGATCCTAGTAATAGCAATAAAACTGGCAACGAAACCAGAGTTCCGACTCCTGTCCCCGTCAATAACAGCAAGGAAGAACTCATGCCAAACACGCTCGCCCACAGTCCTGCAAATATTCCAGAGTAAAATAGACTTGCTGTTAATGGGCCTGTAAGTAAGGAAACAACAGAAAGAGATGTTACAGTGGTTGCAGATAGCACGTTTTCTATTTCTTTTATGGACTCAATACGTACATCAGGATTTTTACCCTCATTAAGTGACTTCTGAATCTCTACCATTTTTTGAGCACGTTCTTCTGGTTTCATTCTATTCAGTTCATCGGCAATTTTTATGGCAAAATAATCAACAATCTTGTTTTCAATTTCCTCTTCAGACCTGCCATCACCTAACATGAAAACACTTTTATCCTTCTTTGGTTTCAGTTTGTTTGCAATATCAGCAAGAATTTCTTTGTAGGGCATGTCGTGATCACCCCTAAACCAGTTGCCAATAGTATGCCCAGCAGTAGACCTATACTCTTTACTAATCTGGTACACGTCAGAATCTACTGGAAGCTTTAAGGCTTTACAGATTTCAGCCCTTTCTTCATTGGCCGCTTGATCCAATAACGAAAAAATTGTATCAGGGTTCTCTTTGATTTTTGATTTTTCATGGATGCTTTCCATTTCTGATATAAGCTCTGGTTTCCCCTCTTGCAGAGGAATATTTAATGCGTTTGAGATAATCGTTGACAATACGATTGCCGCAGTGCCACTAGGAGGCTCATTATTGTTTTGATTTTCCCATCTAGCTACAGTTTTGCTCGAAACACCAAGCATGTTTGCCAGATCATCCCTCGAAAGTCCCATTTTGTTTCGCATATCGATAATGTTGTTTGCTGTGAGAATAGATGTATTCATGACAAGACCTCCACAGGAATTTCGTAAATTCCCAAGCTTCTTATATAAGAGATAAATTCTCCGCCGACTCTCCATAAATCTTTAATGGCTAAACAAAGCATATAGCACCCGAACGCTATCAGTGCTGCTCCCGAAATATTGTCAAAAAGCATCTCCAGTAGCGTCGGTGCTTGTGTGGCCAAATCAACTCCAAACCATCCCGTGACTGATCCAGACAGTGCACCAATACCTGTGCCAATAGCCATTACCAGGGCCGCAGGGATCGAAAAAGCGGTTCCCATCATTGCAATACCGATACTGCCAATCGTTGCGATGGTTCCCCCTGCTACCCCACCAACCCCAGTTCCGAAGGCAGCCCCAATTAATTCAGGAATCTTATCTGTACAGCCAACAGGACTCAAAAGAGAAAAACCAACGGAGATTGCCGTAACTCCAATAGCGCCCTCTATCGACCCTGCGAAGGCTGGATGGTTATTTCTGAAGGACTTTAGTCCATCAGAAGTGCGATCAAATAATTTCTCCAGTTCGGTACGATCTTTTCTAGCTGCTTCGATCTTCTCAAACATTTCACTGGCAAGGTAATTCATGGCGGCCTCCTTTATTTGATGACTTGCCAAAAGGATACAGCAAAGAGAAAACATGTCAACCAAAATTCTCGAAATGACTTAAATATATCTCAATATGTCTTATTATTGGTATCGGTACTGGGGTGTAATATCCTGAAGTGTTTTTTTGGTTATCTTGCTATGTCGGGCTGGAATCATGCTAGAAACGGCCTTCGCCTCACTTGAAGCGAAAATCCTATCGGGGCATTACCTGCTTTATTGTTTTGGTCATTCAACTCGTTATTGACGAGTTTGCGCGCACGCGCGTGAACCGGTGATCTATCCAAATGGAACATTTAGTCCGTGATCATGAAAAAAGTCAACGACATCACCTTCGCCGACTTCCTATCAATCACCGGCAACCGCTTCTCAATCTGTATCGGTTTATTGTTTGATTTCAAACCAACCGTACAATCAACCCTGGCACCTGTCGGAACTTCCTGTCTCCCGTCAGAAACGTCACCGGCCCCTTTATTGACAGGGCGGAGGCGGCCTGAATGGCGTCCGGTGTGCGCAGGCCATGGCGCGCTCTCAATAGCGTTGCCGTTTCAATAACCGAAGCGCTTATTTCAACAATCTGCAAACCGGTTGATGCGAAGAAGCCGCGATAACGATCAATGTGGGCGGTATTCT
>JACMKN010000258.1 GCA_014380135.1 Deltaproteobacteria bacterium | reverse complement strand
TCCATGAAGACCACCCGATGGGCGACTTCACGGGCAAAGCCCATTTCGTGGGTGACGACCACCATTGTCATGCCCGAGAGCGCCAGATCCTTCATGACCGCCAGGACCTCGCCGATCATCTCCGGGTCGAGGGCCGAGGTCGGCTCGTCGAACAGCATGATGCGCGGTTTCATCGCCAGGCCGCGGGCGATGGCGACGCGCTGCTGCTGGCCGCCCGAGAGCTGCAGCGGGTAGGCATCCCGCTTTTCGGTCAGGCCGACCCGTTCCAGCAGAATCATGGCCTGCTTTTCCGCTTCAGACTTGGAGATTTTGCGGATCTTGATGGGAGCCAAGGTGATGTTGTTAATGACGGAGAGATGCGGGTAGAGGTTGAACTGCTGAAAGACGAAGCCGATCTCGGCCCGCAGTCTGTTTATGTCGGTCTTTTTGTCGGACAGATTCATGCCGTCCACAATCAGAGTTCCTTCGTTGATCGGTTCCAGTTGGTTGATGGTGCGGATCAAAGTGGATTTGCCGGAGCCGGACGGACAGCAGACAACCAGAACTTCACCCGGTGTGACATGCAGGTTGATGTCGTTGAGGACATGCAGTTTATTGAACCACTTATGCACACCTTTAAAGGTGATCATGCCTGCTCTCCTGGCCTTGTGATGTTCATTTCTCGGTCGGCCAGTAACTGCCACCCACCAGGGTTGCCGTTATGCTGCCGATCTTGACCTTGGACTTCATCTGTACCGGCAGGCGGCGTTCGTCATCCGTCATCCAGATGAATACGTCGCCGGTGCGGGCAAAGATGCCTTCGAACTTCATGATCGGTTTGATTAAGACCGTTTTGAATTTGCCAAGCGGGGTCACAATTTCTTCCCGTCGCAGCACCTGGACCTCGGTGTTCCACAGTTTTTTGCAGTCGAAAATATCTATGTAGCAGGATGTGCCCACCTGCAACGGGACTGAGCGGAAATAGAAAAAACTGGAGAGGGCGTCATAGGTGCTCTTGGTGATCTCGCAGGTGGTTTTGTTCTTTTTGAGAAAATCACTGGTTGTTGCTTCCAGTTTTTGGCGGTCGAAGTGCGTCTCTTTATGGAAACGGGTCCAACCCTCACTGATTCGCTCGCGATACAGGCGGGGAACACCGATGTAGTTTGGCGGAGTTCCGGAAATCAGGATCGACTCGATTCGATCGTCCACCGGGAAAAAGAGCTTGAGCCAGGCGGCTGATTTTGCCGTGGAAACTATGCGTACCTCGTCACCAACCTGCTTGACCTCCTGGACGACGCGGCCGGCCGGAATGCCGGTGTAGGTGATTTCAAACTCCAGTCGCTCCGGGATCGGGAAGGCGGAGCCAGGGGTGGGGAGGATCAGCAGGGAAATCGCAATTATCAAAAATATAACAGCATGCATAAAATATGTTCTCTCCAAATTCCTGACTCCTGAATCCTGACTAAGCCTGTCCACCGCTCTGGGTTTCTTCAAAGGCGCTGCGGGCCTTCTGCAGTTCTTCCATTTCACGCAGCTTTTCACCCATCCAGGCGTGGAATACCCGTGCGTTTTCGTAGCTCATGACAACACCGGTATCGATAAAGCGTACCATGCTGCTGGCCAGATCCTTCGGTTCTACCGATGTTTCACGACCGATGGCGCCTTCGACAGTGATCTCGTGGGTAATCGATTCGGGCAGCGGTTGACGTTCGAGATAAAAGTTGATCACCATCTCGCCACGCGGCGAAAAACCGCCCTGGGCGCCGTTGACGTACGCTGGATTGTAGCCGTAGTTGAAAACATACTTGAAGGTCAATTCAGGTTTTTTACTGCTCATTGTTCATGCTCCTTTTGGGTTGATAAACAGGCCGGAATACAAACGCCCGTAAAACATATAACAATTCCTATCACAACCGGGTGCCATAGGAAAAGATTTTCTTGCATTTAACGCGTGCCCTGATTATAAAAGACAAAACAGATCTTTTACGGAGGATTGCTGCAATGAAAAAAACATGGAGAGGTTTCAACATCGCATTGATCATAACACTTTGGGCCGGTATTGTCTCAGCCGGCGAACCAATGCCCAGGATTCTTTTCGATCAGGGACATGATCAGCGCTTTCTGATCGGAGAAAAGGGAAAACTGCAGCTGTCGAAGCTGGCGGATATCATCCGAAGCCAGGGGGCTGTAGTGACAGCCACCAGCAGCCCGTTGAGTGATGACACTCTGCGGGGGGTGGCGGCGCTGGTCATCTCCGGCCCTTTTGAAACGCTGCAACCCGAAGAACTGGCGGCGGTGGTCCGGTTTGTGGAAAGGGGCGGGCATCTGGCGGCGATGCTGCATGTCGGGCCACCCCTGGCGAGTCTGCTGGATCGGCTGGATATCGACCACTCCAACGCCGTGCTGCATGAGCGCAGCAACGTGATCGACAAGGGCACCAATTTCACTGTCAAGGATTTGAGTCCAAATCCACTGTTTGCAGGTATCAGCCGGTTTTCGGTTTATGGCGGCTGGGCGCTCAAGGCCGGAAAAAATGGAGCCCCGCTCGCCCACACCTCTGCCGAGGCCTGGGTTGATCTGGATGGAGACAAGGCACTTTCAAAGAATGATGCTGTCGGTGTGTTCGACGTTGTCGTGGCCGGTTCGCTCGGCGCCGGAAGATTTATCATTTTCGGTGACGACGCCATCTTCCAGAACCGTTATCTGGATGAAAATAATCGCAATCTGGCGGCAAATCTTGCTGCTTGGCTCAGGGAACGCTGACCGTATATATTGCCGGGCTTGTTGACACAAGCATCCGGAACTTGGTAAAAGGGACGGAATTAATCCATAGGAGGAATTAAATGAAAAACCGTCTTGCAAAAATCACCCTGTTTGCCGTTTCTCTGCTGCTGTCTGCCAGCCTGGCCTTTGCCGTTGAAGTCAAGGTTAACGCCCCCGATGTCAGTGGTGCCGCCAAATCCGCCGCCGACAAAACCAAAGCATCCGCTGCCGCTGCCAAGGACAACGCCAAAGGAACGGCCGCCGGCGCCAAGTCTGCCGCCAAGGCAAAAGTAATCGACATCAATACCGCCACCGACGCTGAAATGAAGGCAATTCCGGGGATCGGCGACAGCTATGCCGCCAAGATCATTGCCGGTCGTCCCTACGCCAACAAGGCCCAGCTCAAGTCACGCAACATCCTTCCCGGACCGGTCTACGAACAGGTCAAGGACCTGATCATAGCCAAAAAGCCCTCTAAAAAATAATCACTTCTTTTGACTTTTAAAACTGAAAAGGACGACCTGCGTCGCCCTTTTCAGTTTTTACCCTCGCTGCACTCCAGTACCCTGCTTATAGACACTTTTTGGGAACAGTTATTCCATATGGTTTACAAGTACCCAGGTACCACCTTCCGATGAACGACTCATCCGGCTGCTGCTGCGAATGAGCGCGATACCGGCGGAGTCCAGCTTGTCACCCTTAGTGTGCAAGTTGTTTTTAATTTACGGAAGCCGGCAGATAAAGGGTTACAGTGGTGCCGATCCCCAATTCGGACTCTACGGAAATATGACCGCCGTGCCTCTTCAGAATGGCGTGGCAGATCGAGAGCCCAAGCCCCATCCCTCTTTGACTGTAGGTTTCCTTGGTCGAAAAATATGGGTCGAATATTTTCAATAGATTCTCCTCCGGGATGCCTTTACCAGTGTCCTGAATTGCAATGCAGACATAGTGGCCTGATCCGATGGACAGCCCCTTCTTGTCTTCGTCAAGAAGGTTTTCAATGTCGACCTTGACTGTACCGCCATCGGACATGGCCTCTTTGGCATTGGTCAGCAGATTTTCAACCACCTGCCTGATCTGTCGTGGATCTGCTTCTACCGGAAGAATGTCACCTGCCGCGAATATGGTGTGTGAGATCTTTGAATCCTTGAGCAGAGTTCCGGCAGTACTCTCAAAAACAGCGGAAAGCACAATCGACTCCTTGGCCGGAGCGCTCCCCTGCGAAATGGCCTGCAGACGGATGCCGAGTTCCCTGGCGCGCTCACAGGCTTCTTCCGCGTCCGTGAGTGGCTCGACAATGGCCGGGTCGTCCCCGGCAAGCATCTTGACAAAGGTGATGTTGCCGTAAATTATGTTCAGAACGTTGTTGAAGTCATGGGCCAGCCCTCCGGAGAGGAGGCCGATCGATTCCAGGTTATGGATCCGGTTGACTTCATCGCCGAGTCGTTTCATTTTCGTGACATCGGTAGTAACCCCGGCCACCCTGGTCGGCCGGCCATCTTCGTCATACCTGACGACCTTTCCCCTCCCCATGACATTCTTCAGTTTCCCCGACTTTGTGGTTAAGCGGAAAGATGCTTCATAATTGCCGGTTTTTCCTTCCAAATGCTCTTGCATACTCCGCTGCACATCGTCTACATCATCGGGATGAATGGCATTCATTATAAAAGCAAAATCCGAGGACTCATCTCCGGGGGTAAATTCCATCATTTCATAAAATCTCGAATTCAGAACACACTGGCCAGTAATCATATCCAACTCCCAGGTGGCGTCGTTTGACCCTTCCAGCACGAATTCAAGCCGCTGGGCATACTCTTTCTGCGACCGTTCCATCCGTTTCAGTTCGCTGACATCGTGCATCACATGGACAGACGACTCGACCGTGCCGTCTTCGGCCAGGATCGGAGCCGCGGTGACGCTAAAATCGCCGTTCAGACTCTTCTCAAAATGGCACCCTGATTCGGTCCTCCCCGAATCAAGCATTCTTTGATGAGGGCAGGAAGAGGGCGGTTCCTGGGAGCCATGCAGCAGTTCATAACAGCGCCTGCCGACCGCCTCCTCCTGGGAGATGCCCAACCGCACCGCCATTGCCCTGTTCATGCTTTTTATACGGTAATTGGAATCAATGATTGCTATGAGGTCCGGCACGGTGTCGAAGGTCCGTTTCCAGTCATCCTTGGCTTTGAGTAGACCTTTGGCCGCCGCCAGCGACTTGTCTTTGTGCAGAAGCGCAGTGATGAAAAACAGCAACAGGAGACCAAACACCATGGTGAGCAGGATGCCGAACAAGCGGTAATTTGCAATGATGTTGGGATGCTCCATAAATACGAGCGACCAGCCATCACTGCCGAAGGGCAGACGGTGTACGTAATGTTCCTCGTTTCCAAAGCTGACATACATCCCCGTCCGTGGCTCTGCCGCCAGCAGCGGTTCAAACCTGATGCTGCCGAATTGCCCCGATGCCAGCAGCTCGGAACGTCTCCTTTCAGCTACCGGCCATAAGCTCCTGAAAAGGAGCTCCTGCACGCTGGAGATGAAGATAATCCCCTCGGGACTGACCAGAAATGCGCGTGTATCCTCCCTGAAGGCCTCTTCAATTGGGGCGACGCTCTTCTTGATGACGACAACGCCTGTAATTTTTCCACCGATGTCGATAACCGGCGCCGCCGCAAAATAGCCCCTTTCGCGGGTTAATTTACCGAGGGCAAAGTACGGGGTCAGCCGGCCTGTCAACGCACCTTTGAAATAAGGCCTGGATGCGAAGGATTTACCGACAAATCCGTTCGCTTCGTTTCTGTTCGACGAGGCAACCGCAAGGCCGTTTCGGTCCAGAAGATAGCAGACGGTCATCTCTAAACTGCTCTTGAAGCGGTCAAGCGTTTTGTTCGCACGATCCAGATCAGCGGGACTGCCCGAAGAGAGGGCCGCAACAATCGCTTCCGACGGACTCAATGCTTTTGCGGCATTTTCAACATCATAAAGATAGTCATGAAGGAAAGAGGCAGTAAGGTTTGCACCCTGATTGATATCCTTCTTGAACTCTTTTTCCGCGACCCTGCCGAGAAAGTCGGTGAGAAACCAGCCGACTGCGATCGTCACAATAATCGCTATGACAAAGACGCGGAGATGAGGAATTATCTGTTTGGATGGCCGGGATTTCATATTGGAGATCTCCATCTGCGATTTAATGTGAATCAGGATCTTATCTTGACCCGATATCGTCGTCCAATCCGTATTCTTTCATTGGCCGGTGTATCATCACTTATGAAAATTTCCTTCCGTTTTGTTACCATTCACACTACGACTATCTGATACATATCCGCCTGATTTCCTGTATTTCTGTAAGACCCTGCATCACTTTCAATATGCCGTCCTGTTTCAGGGTCGTCATCCCTTCCGATATGGCCTGGTAGCGAATTATGCCGGTTTCTGACTTCGTTTTGATCAAACTCTTTATGCCGTCGCTGCACTCCAGGAGTTCATGTATCCCTATGCGCCCCTTGTAGCCGGTATTGTGGCAGTGATCGCAGCCCTCTGCTCTTGCCAGTACAATTGAATCCCTGTTGATGTCTGCTGCGGCAAATTCATCCACACCATATTCCTTGATAATTTCGTTCAGCTCGGCCGCCTGCGGCCGGTACTTTTCTTTGCAATGAGTGCAGAGACTGCGCGCCAGCCGCTGCGCCAGAACGCACAGGAGCGAATCAGAAAAGCTGAAGGGATCGAGTCCCATTTCCAGAAGCCTTGTGACGGTTTCCGAAGCGGAATTTGTATGCAGGGTAGAGAAGACCAGGTGTCCGGTCAGAGAAGCTTCTATTGCGATGGCAGCAGTCTCACTGTCGCGCATCTCGCCGACCATGATGACATCAGGGTCAAGCCGAAGAAATGAACGGAGCGCGGCGGCAAACGTAAACCCTATCCTGGAGTTGATCTGCACCTGGCGCAAACCCTCCTGGGTGATCTCCACCGGGTCTTCAGCCGTCCAGATCTTTAGGTCCGGATTGTTTATCACAGCAATCGCCGAATGAAGCGTGGTCGTCTTGCCGGAGCCGGTCGGTCCCACTACGAGGACCAGACCGTATGGTTGTATTATGGCGTTTTTGAATGCCATTCTGTTCCGGCCGGACAGCCCCAACTGTTCGAATCGCATCGGCTCGCCGATATTGAGAAGCCTGATGACAACATCCTCCAGGTGACCGACCGTCGGCATCGTTGCAACCCGCAGTTCCACGTCAACCGGGCCAAACTTCTTGAAGTCGATCTTCCCGTCCTGCGGCTTGCGCCGTTCCGCGATATCCAGTTCGGCCATGATCTTAATGCGTGAAGGAATGGCGTACTTGTATTTGCAGGGGAGCTTCTGGTAGAGAGAGCACTTGCCATCCACCCGCAGCCTGACAACGATATCCTTTTTGCCGGGATAAGGCTCGATGTGGATATCGGAAGCCTTCCGCTGGTAGGCATCATAAATGATCTTGTTCACCAGCTTGACCAGGAGGCTGTCCTTCTCCGTCACCTTGTGCGCATCCAGTTCAACATCAGGTTCTTCTGTCTCCCCAGACATCAACTCCATAATGCTTTCGGGAATATCGAGATCCCTTTCCTCCACATTGCCGCTGCCGGGAAGGATGGAAAACCTCTTCTGTGACGCAACAATCTCGCTTTCAGGGGCGATAACCGTTATCACCTTCAGCTTGATCAGATCTTCCAGTCGCTGCACGTCCTTGTTCGGTAGCGGACGGTTCATGGCGATGGTGATGGCTCTCCCATCGATGGTGGTCGGCACCATCTTGTGCGGTGCGGGACTGAACGACATGATGCCACTGGCTAGGCCCGTTTTGATGCTGCTCTTCGTATTGTCGAGGTGGGCGAAGGGGCGGTCGACATAGGTGGCGATTGCCTTGGCGAGCGTTTCCTCGGTGACAAAGTCCAGGTTGAGAAGGACCCGGTCCAGTGGAAGGATTTCGCTTCTGCTCATCTCCAATGCGACTTCGAGATCCTCTTTGGAGAGGTAGTTGTGAGCAAGAAGGACCTCGGTGAACGACAGCCTTTTCTCGTATCTGTCGAGGATCTGCTGGAGATCGGACTCCTTCACATAGCCCAGCCTCACCAGGAGTTTTCCCAGAAGCGGAGGTGGAGAAAGGAGCTTCTGTCTCTCCATCGCCTCATTCAGCTGCTGTGGTGTAATCAGCATTTGCTCCAGGAGAATCTCGCCTACCTTCATGTCATTCATAAAACACCTCTTTCGGCGAATGGTCTGTCGGCACGAGTCAGAACCGGACCGGAAAGTTACTTGAATGCCGTGCGTATCCGCTCCAGCAGAGCATCCACTGCATCCTGTCTGGCATCGAAAATCATGATTTTCTGGTCGGCGCGGGTCATCCGGAAAAGCTTCCTGACATTCTCGTTCAGCCCGGTGCATGCCAGGAGTCCATCGTTGACGGCCAGATCCCGCTTGATTGCGATACAGGTCCCCAGCCCTGAGCTGTCGATGAAATCGACCCTCTCAAGATCAAGCAGGATAAACCGGTATTTTTTTTCAATCAGTTTGGCAATCTGCACATTAAGTACTTCTGCCGTGCTGGCTACCAGGTTTCCGGCCAGTTTCAGGATGATCACCTCATTGTCCATTTCGAGCTTTATTTCCATATCATTGCTCCTTGCCTGGTTTCACAGGAAATCTCTTTCGTAACGTTACCATGTTCCTGTTTTCCCAGCACTCATACTCCATGCCGTCCGCCAGCGCCTGAATCAGGGCAAGGCCGTAGCCACCCTCAGGGAGCTCTTCGTCCTCTGCCAGGCCGGGCATCATCGCAGTCAGTGTCGGGTCGAAACCGGTTCCCTCGGAAATCAGGCGAAAGACCGCCTCATTATCTGACAGGAGAATTTCCGCATCGAGCACGGCGGAAGCGGAATGTTCCACGGCGTTGTTCATCAGCTCGGTCACGATCAGACAGAAATCCATGATACTCTCTGCGCTGTCGGCCAGCTGGAAGAAATCGGTACAGACCCCCCTGACCGCCGCGCGGACCATGTCGACATTGCCGAAAGTGGGTTCTAAAGAGATTCGCAACCTACGGGTATCGTTCATGACAGCTCCCTCTCTATGACGAAGATCGTAACATCGTCCGCAAAGTTACCGCCGCTGAACTTTTCTGCGGCAGCAAATATCCCGTCAACGGATGCCTGTGGAGAACGGAAGTCAGCAAGTTCCGAGTGGAGTTTTTCTCCGAACTCCCTTCCTGCGGCGTCCTTCGCTTCTGCCAGGCCGTCCGTATAGAGGAACAACAGCATGCCGGGGTCGAACCGGCAGCTAACCGACTCCCAGGAATCTTCCGCATCCCATCCGATTACCGGTCCGGTCGATTCGATGGAAAGTATCTCACTGCCGTCCAGATGATAGACCGGGTTATGACCGGCAGAGACGAAGCACGCCCTGTTGTCGCGCCGGTCGAACAGGACGTACACCAGGGTCAGGAACATCCGGCTGTCGAGCATCATCGGGCAGAGCATCCTGTTGGCGGCCCTGACGATCTCGACCGGGTCGGTCATGGTGTAGCCGAGGGAGCGGAATATCCCTTTGCTTACAGCCATCATCAGCGCTGCTGAAGTGCTGTGCCCCGAGATATCGCCGATCAGAAAATGGGTAAAGTCGCCGTCAGACCAGGCATCGAAGAAATCTCCCCCGATTTGGTCGGAGGGGCGGAACATGACGGCGGTGGTGAAGCCGGGAAGTTCAAATCGCTGTGGAAGAATGTTCTCCAGCACCTTGTGCGCCAGGGCACGTTCATTTTCCAGTTGCATGGTGTGGTCCTTCACGTCGGCCAGCGCCTTGGCAAGATCCCGCCCCTTACGGATATTCTCGCGGGAGAGAACCGACAACTGATTATTGAGTTGGCTCAGTTCATATTTAAACGCCTGATCTTTGTCCAACGGAGGCTCTCCGAGCAACAGAAATCCGCCCTCTGCCGATGCAAACCGGATGCGGAGAGAGTGTGGAGCCTGATCGACATCCACAACGTTCAACAGCAGTTCTTCATCAGCAAAAGGATCTGCCGCCGACAAGCGTTTGGTAAGTGTCTCTCCATCCGGACCGGTAAGAAAGTTGATGAAGTTCTTGCCTTCCATTTCCGCACAAGCAACTTTGAGACATTTTGAGAGTGCCTGGTTGGCGAATTGAATGCAGCCGTCGTTGTCCAACATCGCAAGGTGAACCACCTCTGATGAATTCAAAAAAGACGACACCAGCGGCAACTCCGGCAGCAATATATCCTGAAGCTCTCTATGTTTAGTTGTTTTATTCATTCACCATCACCTTTTTATGGAGCATCTCCCCTGAACTCCGGTTCTCTATAGTTATTCTGCCGGGTTGGACATGTCCCTGCGCGTCCGATCCAGCGCTTCGCCCAGATTCAGGGCAACTATGCATCCTTCCAGTTCGCCGGGCAGCTCATGGAGGGATCTGAATGCTGCCCCTCCAAGCAGGATGCGGACGGAATCTCCAAATTCTTTTTTAACCTCTTCAACTAACTGGACCACCATGGGAATATTGAAAAGCATCGTTGATGATATTCCGAAAAGATCAGCCCCATGCTGCCTGATTGACCGGATAGCCCCTTCAGTGGGAACATTGGTACCCAGAAACATGGCATCCCAGCCGTCGGCCTCCAAGACATCTGCCACCATATTGGCGCCCAGTTGGTGCATCTCGCCCAGGACTCCGGTCATAACAAGCTTGCCCCGCTGTTCATTGGCAATCTCCAGATGCTGGTACAGATTGGATATGACATACTGGGTGATGGCGGTTCCCATATGCTCGTCAGCAACGGTTATCTGGTTGGTTTCCCAGAGAGTGCCGATCTCGTAGAGCGATACCTGAAAAATATCCATATAAATGCCCGGAATGGGATAGCCACTACGGTATGCGTCCATGATGATTTCCAGCGAGGTCTTGCGCTTGCCGGCAAGTATTTCCCGTAAATATTCCTGCTGCAGTGCCGCAGAGGAACTCACTTCAGCATTTCCATTCTTTTCCACTGCGTTTTGTGCAGGTGCCTGCTGAATTGAATCCGATACTGGCATGGGGTACCTCTCTCTTGTTCAGGTTTTATTCCATTAGCCATCACTTAGAAACATGGAATTGTTTTTCAGAAAATAAATTGCTGACTTCAAAATCTATTCAAGCGCTACACCTGCTTGAAACGCGGGCAAAATGCCTACGCTAGAAGGTGTTGCTGAAAAGTTGCTTTCCTGCTGTATAAGGCTGGAGTTTGCAGCAAATTTTTCATACACCTCCTCAAACAGAGAATCGGTTTCCACGAAGGTCCTCAACACCTGCGGATCAAAATGATGCGGCATGGTTCTTCCATCCCCCTCGGTGATTATTCGCACAGACGTGGCGTGGTCGAAGGCCGGTTTGTAGACCCTTGCATTCCTCAAGGCATCATATTGGTCGGCGATATTCATGATTCTTCCCTCAAGAGGAATCCTCTCTCCGGCAAGCCCTAACGGATAACCGCCCCCATCCCACCGTTCGTGGTGAGTGAGTGAAATCTGTTTGGCGACGTGGAACTTCAGATTGTCGCCGATAATCTTCGCTCCCATCTCAGGATGTCGTCTCATGATTTTCCATTCTTCCGGAGTGAGTCCGCCCGGCTTTTTAAGAATGTACGACGGGATGTGTACCTTGCCGACATCGTGCAGGGTTGCCTGCAGCTTGATGCTCTGTACCCATTGCTCGGCAAGGCCGAGTCGCTCTGCCACAATGGCGCAGTATTCTCCTACTCTCAGGATGTGGTCGCCGGTGTCTTCGTCATTGGCTTCCGAGGCCCTTGCAAGGGAATGTACCGTATAGGCGAACGCGTCATCATCAAGCATTTCATCTAACTGTTTGGTTCTGAGCAGCATCTTCACCCTTGCCAGCACCTCTGCATGGTCGAACGGTTTGGAAAGAAATTCGTCCACCCCTGCCTCGATCCCATGGATGCGGTCTGTTTTGGAGTCAAGGGCGGTAATCATGACCACAGGAATATGCCGGTAGCGCTCATCCCCCTTGATCCGCCGGCAGATCTCGAAGCCGTCAATCCCCGGCATCATGACATCGGTAAGCACCAGATCGACCGTATGCCTGGCGATTATATCGAGCGCTTCCCGGCCGTCACCGGCCTTGAGAACCAGATAACCGCAGGTGCCAAGCGTCCTCTCCAGGAGTTTCAGGTTGCCCGGCTCATCATCGACACACAGTATTACAGGATTCAATGTGTTCAAACGTCACCTCCGGCGGGTGTTTGCAATTCAGGATTTAAATCAACACTTCCGATTATTTTCTTATCCAGCATCTCTCCTACCTTTGCCACCAGCTCATTGGGGGATATGGGTTTCTGGATAAAGTCGGTATTTTCATCAAAAGTGCAGTTCTCATCCATAATGTCCCGCGCATATCCGCTGGTAAAAAGCACTCTCAGGTCGGGACGCAGCTGTCTCATCTCGTCGCAGGCCACCTTGCCGTTTTTTTTCGGCATGACGAGATCGAGGAGTACCAGTTGTATGCTGTCCTGAAATTCGATAAACCGGTCTACCGCATCCTGGCCGTCCTGCGCCTCGATCACCCGGTAGCCGTAGTGGCTGAGCACCTTTGATGACAACCTTCTCAAGGCGGCATCGTCCTCGCCCACTAAAACGGTCTCGGCTCCGTAGCGCAGTGAAGCTACTCCCCTGATCTCTTTTTTTTCGACCTGCGCAGCGGTCTGTACGTGCGGCAGATAGATTCTGAAGATGGTACCTGTTCCGGGCTCACTGTAGACATTGATGAAGCCGTCATGTTTCTTGACGATCCCGTACGACATGGAAAGTCCGAGCCCGGTCCCCTTGCCCTGCTCTTTCGTGGTATAGAACGGCTCAAAGATGCGTGATTGCGTCTCCTTGTCCATGCCGGAGCCGTTATCAGAAACCGAGAACACTGAATATACGCCTGCTGCGCCATACCCGTGGCTTTCACAAAAGGCTTGATCCAGCGTTACGGACATTGTTTCAATGGACAGCTTACCGCCGGTCGGCATGGCATCCCGGGCGTTGGCGACCAGGTTCATGATCACCTGTTCCATCTGTCCGCGATCCGCCATGACGGTAAGGGGCTCTTTGCTGCAGGTTATCTTCAACTCGATATCTTCCCTGATCAGCCGGCGGAGAAATGCCTCGTTTCCTGTTATTACCTCTCCGAGATCGATTACTGACAGAGTTACGGCCTGTTTTCTGCTGAAGGCAAGCAGACTCTGGGTAAGGGAAGCTGCTCGCTGGGAGGCCTTGATTATCTCTTCGACATTGTATTTAACCGCTTCGTTGTCCTGCGTCTGGTCCAGAATCAGATGAGAGTAACCGAAAATGGCGGAAAGGATATTGTTGAAGTCATGGGCGACGCCGCCGGCCAGGGTTCCAATCGCCTCCATCTTCTGCGATTGCCGCAGTTGCGCTTCCATGGTGCGGTGCTCGGTGATGTCCTCTTTAGTGGCCATGTAATGGGTGATATTGCCCGACTCGTTTCTGATGGGCGAGATGGTGGTGTGCTCCCAGAACGACGTGCCATCCTTCCGCTTGTTGTGGAAATCGCCCCTCCAGACATTGCCTGCGCTGATGGTTGTCCAGAGTTCACGGTGAACTTCAGCGGGTGTGTTGCCTTTCAGTATGCGCGGATTCTTGTTCAGAACCTCCTCCAGGCTGTATCCGGACAGAAGTGTAAAGCGGGGATTAACGTACTCGATCCTGCCCTGCGTATCGGTGATTACGGTCGCCGTAGGGCTCTGCTCCACCGCCACGTAGAGTTTGCGGAGGGTCTCCTCGGCCTGCTTGCGCTCAGTGACATCGGTCAACATCACCTGAAGGAAAAAATCTCCTCCCCGCTCGATCTGTTCCGCCGAATAGATGACAATCCGATTTTCTCCGCTTTTACGCCGGACCTGGACCTCGCGGTTCACCACATGGCCGCACTCATTAAGCAGCCTGATGATCTCAATGCGTTCGCCAGGCCTGCTATAAAGGTTCAGCTCGGTCGTGGTCCGGCCGATCATCTCAGCGCGTTCATATCCATACAGCAGCAGACAGGCGTTATTGACGTCAACCACCAGGCCGCTATCGATCTTCGCAATTCCGATGGCAACCGGCGACTTGTTGAATAAGTTCCGGAAATGAGCCTCGCTGTTCTGCAAGGCTCGTTCGGTCGCCAGCTTGGCCCTGCGTTCCGCCGTATCCCTCAGCCCTCGCTCGATGGCCGGCACCAGACGGGTCAGATTTCCCTTGAGCACAAAGTCCCGGACCCCCAGCTTGAGGAGTTCCACCGCTTTCTCTTCGCCAACAGTACCCGTGACCAGAATCACAGCCAGGTCGGGGAGTGCCGTCAGCATCAGGTTCAGGCTGTCCCGGATATTGAGCAGGGGAACGTTATAATCGGACAGCACCAGATCCCAGCTTTCCCTGTCAATGGCCTCTTTTACCCCCGCAAGTGTGTCCACGCGCATGCAGCGGGCTGACAGGCCGTTCTGTCTGAGATGGCGCTCGACCATCATGAAGTCGGCCTTGCTGTCCTCGATTACCAGGATATTAAGCGGCTCGGACATGGTCTCTTTTACTCCTGCGACGGTTTGTTGACCGCCTTGAGATTGTGCAGCGCGCGCAGCGCCGTTTTTCGTCTCGGGAATTGTCTTCCACCAGCAGTATGGATTTGTTGATATTCATTATTCCTCCATTGACAGTTCTTCTCCGTATGGCAGTGAAAACAGGAATGTTGCCCCTGTTCGTGGCGCACCTGTCGCATGGATTTTACCGCCATGGCGGTGCACGATGCGCTGGGCAGTGGCAAGGCCGATACCTATTCCGGGGAATTCGTCCTGGCGATGCAGGCGCTGAAACGGTTGAAAGAGTTTCCCGGCGTGGGCCATGTCGAAACCGGCACCGTTATCGGCGACACAGAAAAAGCGTTCACACCCCGACAGTTCGGCAAATACACGAATTACCGGTTCTGCCATGCCCCCGGTGTACTTCCAGGCGTTGCCGAGCAGGTTTCTCATGATCACCTCGATCATGCGTGCATCCCCACCCGTGCTTAAACCGGCTTCGACCTGCCACTCCACCCGGCGTAACGGCTCCGACTGCTCCAGCTCACACCGTATGCGGCCAGCCATTACTGAAAGATCCACCCGATCGTGACGCAATTCTCCGCGCGTGCTGCGCGACAGGGTCAGCAGGCCGTCTATCAGCTGCCCCATATGGCGGCTGCCGATGATGATTTCGTCGAGATAGGCACGCGCCTCCGGTTCCAGTTTGTCGCCATAATCTTCCACCAAGGCTTCACTGAAGCCGCCCATGGCCCGCAGCGGAGCGCGCAGGTCGTGGGAGACCGAGTAGGCAAATGTCTCCAACTCCTGGTTGGCTCCCTGAAGCTGCGAGACGGTCTGGTTCAGTTCCTGATTCAGTTGTTCAATCTCGTCGGCGCCCCGCTTTCGTGCAGCGATATCCTGTTCCAGGGCGGCATGGGACTCTGCCAGTTTCCCGGACATCGTATTGAAGGCCATAGCTACTTCAGCGAACTCGTCTCCGCCTGTGAGGGGAATCGTGTGATGGAGGTTCCCCGCACCGACGGCAGCAGCACCCTTCAGCAGGCTTTCGAAGCCCTTGTTGATGATGCGGCCGAGGGACCAGGCAACGAGTATTAAGAAGAGTGCAACAGTGACGATGATGGAGAGAGAGACCCGGGCGGCGGTCCTTTGGGTGGATGCAATCAACTCAGTGCTGGCCTTTTGCAGCCTGTGCGCATTGGCGATGGTATCCAGAAATTTCAGCAGCAGTTGTCCTTCAAGCCTGATTTCGATCTCGTTTGCCTCGGCCTGAAGGTACACTCCATTCCTGGCTCTACCCCGGTTGCTCACGATCTGCTGAAAAATTGCTGAGCTGCCTTCTAGATTTTTCTGTATGTCTTCGAAGGTCTGTCTGTCGTTAATCGAGACTGAATTGGACGGCATCTTCTTCAAAAGGTCGCTGATCTGATTCTGTTTTGAAAGCCATTGGTCTTTGGCCCGCTGGTTGTCGTTGCCGAGGTAATCGCTTTTCAGCGTATTGCGCTCGAAGACGCTGCTGACGATCTCATCCGCCAGGTTCTTGGCTTTGTTTGCCGTCGCAAGCCTGTGTTGCGACCAGTAGAACAGAAGCGCCATAATGACGACCAGGGCGGCCGAGGCAGCGGTTACAACGTGCAGGCGTGTCCGGATTTTCATCGCACAAGTCCCTCGATTTTATGGGCAGATAGCAAACGGACCCTTGTATTATGGTCTCTGGCAAGAGCTATAGTTTATGTTTACGAAAAGGTTAATACAATCAGGGGAAGTACTGACGATGTGCTGCCTATGGCAGAGTAGAAAACCTGGGTGGGATGTTGCTGTTAGAGAGGGCTGATTCCTTCGCGGATCGCGTATCTGGTGAGATCGGATATACCCCTGATATTCAGTTTGTCCATGATGTGCTGTCTGTGCGTATCTACGGTTTTAGTGCTGATATCCATCTCGGATGCAATCTGTGCGGTGCTGCGCCCTTCAGCTACAAGCTTGAGAACCTCCCGTTCCCTGGGAGTAAGAGTGGAAAAAATTGTGGTTTCTTCACTCAATTGCCTGTGGACATATTCGCCGAGTACCAAACCGACAACAGGAGGGCTCAGGTAGGTATTGCCTGCGACAACCTCACCGATGGCGTCAACCAGTTCCTCGAAGGCGCTCTCCTTCAGCACGTAACCGCTTGTACCGGCTCTGAGCATCTCAACCGCTGAACGCCTTTCAAGGTCCATCGTCAGGGCTATAACCTTGGCGTCAGGGGCTATGGCGATAATCCGGCGGGTTGCCTCGATGCTGCTTAAGCCGGGCATGGCGGCATCTATTACGACTATGTCCGGTTTATACTCACCAGTGAGGGCGACCGTGCTTTCGCAGCTGTCGGCCTCGGCCGCCACCTCAAACTCGTCGTACTCCTCCAGAAGGCTGCGGAGGCCTTCGCGCATTTTTATTTGTTCAAAGGCAAGCAGTATCTTGATTTTCATGGTGCAATCTCCCTTGCCCATATGTCCATTGAATATTTCGGCTGGTAACTAGGTGGATTGCACCTTGGTATGATAAGTATACCAGAGATTCACCCACCACAAGCCGCTGTTATTGGCGGATTCCAAACTTCATCGCCTTATGGACGGTCTTCATTCGATTACCGGGAGCCTCACGGTAAACTCGGTGCCTTTTCCCTTTTCGCTGGCTACGGTGATGTCGCCGTTATGCTTCCTGACAATATCGTTCGCTATGCTGAGTCCCAGGCCGGTTCCCTTGCCGATCTCCTTGGTGGTAAAAAAAGGCTCGAAGATCTTTTCCAGTTTATCCGGGTCGATTCCGGAGCCGGTATCCGCGATCGAAACAAATATGTTTCCGCCCTCATGCCGGATCCGGATGGTTATCTCACCCTGTAGTTCGATGGCATGCCCTGCATTGACGATCAGATTCATGAAGACCTGGTTCAACTGGCCGATATTGCATCTGGTAAGCGGGATTGCCCCATACTCTTTGTTGAGTTTTACCTTATATTTCAGCTCGTTCCAGATGATGTTCAACGTGCTCTCTATCCCGGCGATGATGTCGGCCGGATTTTTTGCATTATCGTCGGAACGGGAGAAGCCTTTCAGGTCCTGCACAATTTTTTTGATCCGCTCGGCCCCGTCTATGGACTCTGTGATCAGGTTGGCCGTGTCCGCAATGATAAGATCGAGTTTATTGGACTTTCTTTGTGCGGCGAGTTGGCCCTGGAGCTCTTTATCGGTAATCATCCCCGACTGGATTTCGATGAATCCCGTCAAGCGGCTGAAATACTTTTGCAGCGACCCCAGATTGCTCATGATGTACCCGACCGGATTGTTGATCTCATGGGCCACGCCGGCGGCTATCTGGCCGATCGAGGCCATTTTTTCCTGCTGGACGATCTGGGCCTGTGCTCTTTCAATTTCGTGCAGGGCCGCTTCCAGCTCCCGGTTTTTTGCTTCCAGGGTGGCCTTGCTCTGTTCCAGCAATGTGTTCCATTTTCTGGTTTCCGCATGTCTCTTGAAATCCAGCAGGTTGCTCACCCGCAATTGAAGCTCGACCGTGTCAACCGGTTTGGCAAGAAAATCATTGGCACCGGCTCTCAGGCAGCGCAGCTTGGCATCCTTGTCCGGGTGGGCGGTCAGCATGATTACCGGGATCTGGCTGGTATCTGCGGTGTTTTTCAGGATCCGGCAGGTTTCGGCGCCATCCAGCTCCGGCATCATCACGTCCAGCAGGACCAGATCAGGGCTGATCGACCTGGCCAGTTCCAGCGCCTCTTTTCCGTTCGCGGCAGTGTATAGCGTGTACTGATCACAAGACAAAAAGCGGGACAACATCTTCAGATTCAGCTCTTCATCGTCCACTATCAGAATCTTGTAGGCCTCGTTTGTCATATCAGGAGCACTCCTCTGTTGAAAACTTTGTCTCTTCCACCGAAGCCGGCAGATAGATGGTAACCCGTGTGCCGATTCCCGATTTTGACTCTACGGAAATATGTCCGCCATGCCGCTTCAGGATGGCGTGGCATGTCGAGAGACCCAGCCCCATCCCTCTTTGACTGTAGGTATCCTTGGTCGAAAAATAGGGATCAAATATTTTCGGAAGATGCTCCTCCGGAATTCCCCTGCCGTCATCCTGCAATGCAATGCAGACATAACGGCCTGATCCAAGGGGCAGCCCCGAATTGCCGTCGACTACGCAATTCTCAATGCCGATCCTGACTGTCCCGCCATCCGGCAGGGCCTCTTTGGCATTGGCCAGCAGATTTTCAAATACCTGCCTGATCTGTCTCGGGTCTGCTTCCACCGGAAAGATGTCATCTGCCGCGGATAGGCTGTGCAGGATATTTGAACCCTTGAATGCAGCTCCTGCAGCATCCTCGATGATCGCGGGAAGTGCTATGGATGTCTTGGCCGGCGAGCTCCCCTGCGAAAAAGCCTGCAGACGGATGCCAAGCTCTTTGGCGCGCTCACAGGCTTCTTCCGCGTCCGCCAGCGGTTCGACGATAGCCGTGTTGTCTCCGGCCAGCATCCTGGCAAAGGAAATATTTCCGTAAATTATATTCAGCACGTTGTTGAAATCGTGGGCCAGACCACCGGCCAGCAGGCCGACCGATTCCAGATTGTGGGCCCGGTTTATTTCATCACTGAGCCTTTTATGTTCCGTGATATCGGTCGTAACCCCGGCCATCCTGATCGGACGGCCACCTTCGTCATGCCTTACGATCTTGCCCCTCATCATTACATTCCTGAGTTTCCCCGACTTGGTGACCAGGCGGTAATGCGCTACATACTCGGCGGTTTTTCCCTCCAGATGTTCCTGAATACGCCTCTGCACCTCGGGAGCATCATCGGGATGGAGGGTTGTCAGGAATGTCGCAAAGTTAAACTCTATTTCTCCGGGAGTATATTCCAGTATTTCAAAGTATTTCGTATTCAGAGTTGCCTGGTCGGCAATAATATCCCACACCCAGGTGGCGTCATTTGAACCCTCCACCACAAATTCAAGCCGCTG
>JACMKN010000257.1 GCA_014380135.1 Deltaproteobacteria bacterium | reverse complement strand
TCATGCTGGGCAACGTGAAAGGCGGAGGCATGGCAATTGGTGCAGTTGACCGTTGTCCCGGCTTTCCCCGCCATGATCGTCTGCTGAACCGTAATGTTGCTGCTGGTGTGACAGGTATAGCATGTGGAAGCCCGGCTTGTATGTTCTTCGACCACGCCGCGGTTATGGCACTGGGCGCAGTCCGTGTTCACCACTGCATTGACATGATTTGTCTTGGGGTTCATTGCCGAATGGCAGACACCACAGTCCCGGACAACCTGCGGGGTAAAAGTCCCCGTCGTATCGGCAACCATCTGGTGGCAATCCAGACACTGCTTGCCTAGTGAGGTGATCAGCTCATGATGCCTCCCCTGGTGGGTCAACTGGCCATGGCAGGCCAGACAATCGCGGACCACGACTGGAACAAATTTTCCGGAGGCGTCCGCAATCATCTGGTGGCAATCCAGACACTGTTTCCCCTGGGTATTTGTCAGTGCATGATGCCGTTCTGCTGCCGTCCCGGACGCATCATTGTGACACCCTCTGCAGTTGGCCTCCACCAGCGCCTGGGCCTCAAAACCCGAAAACAGCAAAGCACCAGACATGACCAATAGTGCAACCAACCTTGCAAAACAGCTGCGATTAATTACCTGTCCAATCACTTTCGCCTCCTGAAGTTAATCAATCTGCTCTGGACTCCTGAACAGCAAGCTAAAATAAAGTTTGGTCCAAAATATACGGCTTAAACCGTAAAAAAAAGCCAGCGCTATCATTGATCGCCGGCCCAATAATATTAAGATGAGTTTAACAGACACCTGTTGTATACAAGTTACGTACCAATCAGCAATCCTCTGAAATTACTGCCTTAATAAGTCATATCTACACAGTGTAAAATCCATCGACAACCCGACAACCAAGAACCAATCTGACTTAATGATGTATTTCGAACAGTTAACAAACCGTACAACGTATACACAGACAACACCCGGTAAAAGTGTAAATAATACCGACAGAAACACGGCCGGGCCGATTTATGTCAGGTTGTTCAGGAACTGGAATCCGGGGATAATTGTACAGTAATCCTGTCAGAGCAAATCACCCCAGATTAAGTTCATCCAGTGACAGGCGATAGCCCGGCAGGAATTTTTCGAGGAAGTAGCGTACTTCGGGCAGCGGACTGGCCGAGAGCTGTTCGAAATGCTCCGCCTCTGCCCTTCTGAATTCAAGATTGCCGCTCTTGCCCTCCTCAATGCATTTTGCCAGCGCCGCGATCTTGTCGGCCGCCTTGACCAGCTGGGCATACTCCTCCTGTCCGTCGAAGAAGAAGAGCGGCTCGTATTCTTTGGCCAGTTCCGGCGGCAGCATATCCAGCAGTTTGCGTCGGGCCCGGTCTTCCAGCTGATGGAAGGAGCGCTTGAAGTTGGGATTGAAATGCTTGACCGGGGTCGGCATGTCGCCGGTGAAGATCTCGCTGGCATCGTGAAAGATACCGTACAGCGCGGCCCGTGACGGATCCAGACTGCCTTCAAAATAGGTATTGCGGATCATGGTCAGGGCGTGGGCGATCACCGCCACATCCAGGCTATGTTCCTGGATGTTCTCCGGTACGGTGCTGCGCATCAGCCCCCAGCGGCTGATGTAGCGCATGCGGGAGAGAAAGGCGAAGAAGTCATATTGTTCAGGTTTGGTCTTGGATTGTGCTGTCACTTTTGTGTCTCCACTGGCTATACCCCTTCCGTTCTGCTTTTCGCATTTGGATTTCGCCGCCGGCGGCGTCTCTTTTTCTTCCCTTGCGGTGCCTCGCTTTCTTTGGTGAGTCCGGACGGCGGCGGCAGCGGCGCCTGCTGCTTTGCCTGAGCCGCCCACCAGTCGAGCTGTTTGGCAACGTCCTTTTTGTCGCCGCGGGTGATCCGGCAGTATTCAATGATGTCATTGAAATCATGGCGGGCGATGAACGTCTCCGGCCGGCGGCCGGGGATCTTCTTCAGGCGCATCTGCTGGCTGATGATATCGCGCAGCGCGATCCCGACGCGGTTCGCGATCATGATGATCGGGCAGGTTTCGCCCAAGAACTCAGCAACCGAGGCGTCAACGCTCTGCTGCCAGGGCGCACCCTGTCGGCGGAAGCGCTCCGCCTTCTCATCGATGTATTGGCCGAAAAGAAGTGCCAGGAGGAGCGGCGGGGAGACCTTGTCCCCCTGCTGGATACGGGAATCGACGTAGCCGAGCATTTCTCCGAAGCGGGTGTGGGGAAAGCCTTCGCTTTCGGCGGCGAGCCAGCTCGAAAAGTCCGGGAAAAGTGCTTGGAAGAGCCCGGTCTGTCGCAGGAGATCGTAGCACTTGGCTCCCTCTCCCGAAAGAAGCAGCTTGAGCAGCTCGTCGTAGAGACGCGGCGGCGCCGACCTGGCGATGGTGTCAGCGGCGGCGACCAGCGCCATCCGGGTTTTTTCCTCGATGGTGAAGCCGAGCTGGGCGGCAAAGCGCACCGCCCGCAGCATCCGTACCGGGTCTTCCTGGAAGCGAACGTCTGGATCGCCGATGATGCGGATGATGCCGGCATTGAGGTCGTCCAGGCCGCCGGTGTAGTCGATGATCGAGAAGTCAGCGATATTGTAGGAAAGCGAGTTGACGGTGAAGTCGCGGCGCAGGGCATCCTCTTCGGGCGTGCCGTAGACGTTGTCCCGCAGTATCATGCCATCATCGTCCTTCATCATCCGCGGGTGCCGCTGCCGGTGCCCGGCCTCCTGCACCACTTTCGGCTCCGGCTGCTGCTCATTCGAAACCTGGGACCGAAAGGTCGCCACCTCGATGATTTCATCCTGGAAGTGGATGTGCGCGAGACGAAACCGCCGCCCGACAAGACGACAGTTGCGGAACAGCCGCTTCACCTCGCCAGGGGTGGCATTGGTTACCACGTCGAAATCCTTCGGCTCTCGTCCGAGCAGTAAATCGCGCACACAGCCGCCGACAAGATAGCCGACAAAACCGTTGTCTTTCAGACGATAGAGGATGCGCAGGGCGTTCGGGTTCATCAGCTTGCGGGAGAGCCCATGATCCTGCCGCGTGATAATCACCGGGCAGTTATTTTCCTTTTTCATCCTGTTACCGCCACCACTTTTTTATATGTTGTCACACCTTCAAGAAGCTTTAAAATCACAGGTTTCAGAAGATCGACCATGCCGTCGGCACACTATCTGAGTGTTGCGTTAAAAATCGTAATGCGACCTGCCATTTGTTCACACCCGCTCATATGGCTCGAACAGCCGCTTGTACTCATCCAACGCAAAACGGTCGGTCATGCCGGCAATGTAGTCGCAGACCACCCGCTGAAGACCAAAACGCTCCAGGCGGGCTTGGTATTTGGGGGGCAGCAGGTTCGGGTAGCGAAGATAGGTTTCGAACAGGCGGGTGATGAAGATTTCGGCTTTGACCCGCATCTTGTCGACCTTGTAATGACGATACAGGTTCTGAAACAGGAAGCTCTTCAACGCCTGGTTGCGGGCGGTAATCGGGTCACTGAAATGAACCACGGCGCGGTTGACGCGACGCAGATCGCTGACTGATTTGATATCATGCTGTGTCAAATTGTTGCATATCGTCTCACACAGGTCATTAATCAGCAAGCCGATCAGGGCGCTGATGGTCTGGTACACCAGGCGCTTGTCATCGATGGTCGGATATTTCAGGCGCACGGTGGCGCTGACTTCCCGCCACAGTTCAACCTGTTCAAGCATCGCTATCGTGATATACCCCGATTTCAGGCCGTCGTCGATATCGTGGTTATTATAGGCGATCTCATCGGCATAGTTGATAATCTGACCTTCAATGGTGGAGACCACCCCCGGCATGAATTCGGCCATTGTTTCGACCGGGGCGTCGTAGGGCGACGAATGCTTGATGATCCCTTCGCGCACCTCCCAGGTCAGATTCAGGCCGTTGAAGCCGGGATAGCGCTCCTCCAGTTCGTCAACGACCCGGAATGACTGCAGGTTGTGCTCGAAGCCGCCGCTGCCCTGCATCAGGCGGTTCAAAACCTCTCCACCGGTGTGTCCGAAGGGAGTGTGCCCCAGGTCGTGCGACAGGGCCAGCGCCTCGGTCAGCTCCTCATTCAGGCGCAGCCTGCGGGCGATGGCCCGGCCAATCTGGGCCACCTCCAGCGAATGGGTCAGGCGGGTCCGGTAATAATCCCCTTCATGATTGACAAAAACCTGGGTCTTGTACTCAAGACGGCGGAAAGCGGCACAATGGATGATGCGGTCACGGTCGCGCTCGAAGGCGGGACGGTTGTCACGGAACTCTTCGGCATGCTTGCGCCCCAGTGAGGCGGCACTTGTGCAGGCATAGCCGGCCAGGTCGCTGCGTTCGGTGGATTCAGTCATAACGGCTCCTTGAAAGAGTAAGGGGCGAAGCAGATCAGATCAGACCCGCTCCGCCCCTTTTACAAGCAGACACACAATTACCCGATACAGCAGACGTTCTGTTCCCGGGCGGCCTTGGTTTCATCCAGCCTGCCGACCGGTGTCGTGACCGGCGCATCGCGCAGGAGTTGCGGATTGGTTTCGGCGGCAATGGCAGCCTCAATCATGACCTCGATAAAGGCGTCCATGGTGGCTTTGCTCTCGGTCTCGGTCGGCTCGATCATGATGGCCTCCTTGACGATCAGCGGAAAATAGACCGTGGGAGGGTGATAGCCTTTATCGATCAGATACTTGGCAATATCAATGGCATGTACACCATGCTCCAGTTGTTTACTTGCAGAAAACACACACTCGTGCATGCAGATCATGTCATAGGGCAGGTCGTAGTAGGCCTTGAGCCGTTCCTTGATGTAGTTGGCATTCAGTACCGCCTGTTCCGAAACCTGAATCAGCCCTTCGCGCCCCAGCATGATGATGTAGGCATAGGCCCTGGCCATGACCGCAAAGTTGCCGAAGAAATTGGCGGTGCGGCCGATCGACACGGATTTTTGATCTTCCAGCAGGAATTTCCCGTCATCATCCATGACGATGCGCGGCTGTGGCAGAAACGGAATCAGAGCCTTCTTGACTCCCACCGGGCCGGAGCCGGGACCGCCGCCGCCGTGGGGCGTAGCGAAGGTTTTGTGCAGATTGACATGGATTACGTCGAAACCGACATCACCCGGCTTGACCTTGCCCATGATCGCATTCAGGTTGGCGCCGTCATAGTACATCAGGGCATCGTGACTGTGGGCAATATCGCTGATTTCCTTGATGTGGGGATTGAAGAGCCCCAGGGTGTTGGGGCAGGTCATCATGACCGCAGCCACTTCGTCGGTCATCGCCTTTTTGAACAGCTCGATATCCATATCGCCGTAGGGCGCGGTCGGCACGGTGATGATCTCATAGCCGGCGATGGCGGCCGAGGCGGGATTGGTGCCGTGCGACGAATCAGGCACCACCACGTATTTCTTTTTGTTACCCTTGGCGCGGTGATAGGCAGATATAAGCAGGATGCCGGTCATCTCGCCTTGAGCGCCGGCCAGCGGCTGGGTGGTTACCTCGTCCATGCCGGTAATATCGGCCAGCATCTGCCCCAGGTCATACAGCATCCCCAGGTTGCCCTGACAGAACTCCACGCCGCCCGGCAGCAGCGCCGTCATGGGGTGAAAGGGGGCAAACAGGACGGCTGCATTTTCCAGCACCTTGGCATTGTATTTCATCGTGCAGGAACCAAGCGGATAGAAATTGGTATCCAGCGAATAGTTGCGCCGCGACAGGTTCGTGAAATGCCGCACCAGATCAAGCTCAGAAACCTCCGGCAGGGCTGCCGATGCCTTGCGCAGCAGTTTTTCAGGCAGAGCGGCGGCGGCCGGCACATCCGAGAGCGGCAGTTTGACCCCCCGCCGACCGGCTACCGACTTTTCATAGATCAATTGCATATTGCCACCTCCAGCTCCCTGACCAAGCGGTCGATCTCCTTCTTTGAGCGTTTCTCGGTCACAGTCACTACCAGACAGTTCTCCGAACACTGGTAATACTGCCCCAACGGCACTCCGGCCAGGATGTCCTTCTTGAGCAGTTCCTTCACGACCCCATCGGCCGGCTTTGGAAGGAAGATAGTGAACTCGTTGAAGGTGGCGGCACTCTGCAGCACCGTCACACCAGGTATCTCCACCAGCCGTGCCTTGGCATATTCGGCCTTGTCGCGGTTCAGCCTGGCCAGATCGACCAGCCCTTGCCTGCCGACCGACGAAAGGAAGATCAGGCCGCGCAGGGCGCACAGCCCCTGGTTGCTGCAGATATTGGAGGTGGCCTTGTGGCGCTTGATGTGCTGCTCGCGAGCCTGCAGGGTCAGTACAAATCCGCGGCGGCCCTGCTTGTCGACCGTCTCACCGATGATACGGCCAGGCATGTTGCGGATGTAGGCTTTCTGGGCGGCGATGAAGCCGAAGGACGGGCCGCCGAAGGAGAGCGGGTTGCCCAGGCTTTGGCCATCGCCCACCGTGATATCGACCCCCATCTCGCCCGGAGACTTGAGAAGGCCGAGCGAGATCGGATAGACCGAAGCGATCAGCAGCGCCTGCACGGCATGGATCTGCTGCGACAATGCGCTGAACTCGTCAACACAGCCGAAGAAGTTGGGATTCTGCACCAGCACCGCCGCCACGCTTTCATCCAGCAACCCGGCCAACTCGTCGCGGTTGAGCAGGCCGTCCAGCGGAGCAATCTCGACCACCTCCACATCCAGGTTGTAGAGATAGGTCTTGAGTACCTGGCGTGAGAAGGGGTTGACGCAGCCGTCGATGATGATCTTGTTGCGTCCGGTCACACGCAGCGCCATCATGGCCGCTTCGGCACAGGCCGTGCCGCCGTCGTAGAGCGAGGCGTTGGAGACGGCCATCCCGGTCAGTCGGCAGATGGCGGTCTGGTATTCGAACAGCGCCTGCAGGGTCCCCTGGGAACACTCGGGCTGATAGGGTGTGTAGGCGGTGTAGAATTCGGCACGGCCGGACAGGTGATCGATGGCGGCCGGAATAATATGGTCATAGTAGCCGCCGCCGACGAAGGCCAGCATATCGCCGCTGCTTTCGGCGGCGATGGACTTCATCCGGTCGAAGGTCTCGAACTCGGACAGTCCGGGGGGAATATTGAAGGTCTTGGCCCGCAGTTCGGCCGGAATCGGCGAGAACAGCTCTTCGACGCTGGCAACCCCGATAACCGAGAGCATCTCGGATATCTCCTGCGGCGTATGCGGACAGTAGTGACTGTCGTTCATGATTGTCTCCTACAGGGTTTTGAGATATTCGTTGTACTGATCATGAGTCATCAGGTTTTTCAGTTCGGTTTCATCGGCGATCTCGATCCAGGCCAGCCAGCCGGCGTCCTCGGCACTTTCATTGACGATCTCGGGGGCATCGTCCAAGGCCTCATTGATCTTGATCACCTTGCCGGAAAGCGGTGCATAGATATCGCTGGCGGCCTTGACCGACTCGATGGCGGCCAGCACATCAAACTGTTTGACGGTCTTGCCGATTTTGGGAAGCTCTACAAATGTGATGTCTCCCAGTTCGTGGGCGGCGTGTTCGCTGATGCCGATCGCGCCGATGCCCTCTTTTACCTTGACCCATTCGTGCTCTTTTGTGAAATACATCGTTGCCATTCCGCATACCTCCGTGGTGTGTAATATTCAGTTTTTAACGGCGATACTCTACTGGAATTGAGCCGCAAAGTAAACAGCCCGTCCGGTGACGGGCTGCAACTCATCATTATTCCAGTATCGCTGCCGGGTGATTCAGGATACAGGCGGCTGACCCGTGTGATTGGGGACAGTGAAGCAGAACAGGGTCCCGACGCCCAGCTCGGATTCGCACCAGATGCGCCCGCCCAGCCGGCGGACCAGCGTCTTGACATAGGCCAGCCCCATCCCTTCGCCGGGCATGTCCTGTTTGCCGGCCCGACGGAATATCTCGAAGACCTTGCCCATGTCCTCAGGTGCAATGCCGCGTCCGTTGTCCCGGAACTTGAAGGTCGTTTCATGGGCGCCGGATTCGGCACTGACTTCGAGCTGCCCGGCCCTGCTCCGGTCAAGATATTTCAGGGCGTTATCCAGCAGGTTTCCGACGATCTGCTCAACCGCGGTCTTGTCCGAAACCACCGTTGGAAGATCCGCTATTGACACCGTCACCCGGCCGACTTCCAGCTGGTGTCCCAATGTTTTCAGGATGCCCTGAACGATACCGGCAACATCGACCCGTTCCATTTTCAGGTCTCTCCTCCCCAGGCGGGATAGCTTCAGGATCGCGTTAATCAGGGAGTCCATCCTGTTTACCGAGGATTCGATGAATTCCAGCGCCTCGGGAACATCCTGGTCCAGTGCCTCCCCCAGACTTCGCAGTTCCTTATCGGAAAGAGCCGACTTTCCTTTCTCAATCAGCGGGGCAACCTCCTTCAGCGCACCGCGCAGTTCGGCCGAAAACCCCTTGATATTGACCAGCGGCGCCCGCAGGTCGTGGGAAACGATATAGGCAAAGTTCCTGACCTCTTCATTCATCAACTGCAGATCTTCCGCGTAGCGTTCACTGATTTCCTTGGCCGCAGCCAGTTCGTCCCTGGTTCTTTCCAGCTGGACAATCGCATTAAACTGCTGCTCTTTGGTTTCCAGCAGTTCCGCGTTGCGGATGCTAACCCCGATAACCGGCGCTATCCCCATCAGCAGATTCAGGTCGGTCTGCAGAAGAGGTTTTCGGGATTTCAGATTATCTACTGCAAGAACTCCGAGCGATTCGCCGTCGCAGATGATCGGGCAGCAGAGGAAGGCGTCTGCCCCGAGTTTCCCAAGCAGCTCCCGGTTGCTTCCGGGAAACAGCTCTTCATATTCGGCAATCGTATTGATCAGAAAAGGTTTGCGTTCCCTGTATGAAGTCACAAAAGCCCCGCCGCCGGAAGACCCTTCCAGATCAAAGTCCGCCTGACGCAGCAGTTCGCTCTGCTCCTCGTCCTGCCCGAATCCTGCCCGAAATACGAGCCTGGTTCGCTCCCGGTTCTCAAGCATAACAACTCCCCGATCATACCCCAGTCGCGCTTCCAGAACCTGCAGAACACTGGCGATGATCCCGTCGATATCCGTTTGCCGGCTGATAGCATGGCCTACTTCATTGGTGATCTGGGCGTTGCTGTAGTTGGCGTTGATCTGCTCAAGCAGCTTGTCGGTCGGCTCTCCCAGGCGCTGCAGAATAGAATGGAGACCTTTCTTTTCCCGGTGTTCCGCAAGGAAAGCCAGTAACAAAACGATGGCGGAGGTCGGCAGGATTGCATTCAGGGCATTTCCAGGCATCAGCAGTAACGATGCCGCGCTAACCATCACCAGCAGCAACGCCGCATAATTACGGATAGTTACCAGCGTTTCCGCCGGATTGTTTTCCCATTTGACTATGTAACGGCAAGTGCTTCCGCCCTTGAATATGCACTCTGAATGTTCAACTTCCGGCAGCCCGTAGTTGAACATCATCAGAACCGCTTCAATGGTGCCGATCCTGTTTTCGCACTGATAGGGTTTTTCCTGTACGCCTTCCCGAAAGGTTGCAGTAAGTTCGACCTTGTTGGGTCCGATTCTGCGCGATGCCATTGAGAAGGAACGGGAGAGGTTACTACAGGTCTTGTTTACCAGTTCAAAGGTTTTGACGGGACCGACAAAACTCAGAATATTTTGCTTCATTACTCCCAGCGCGTCGGGTGACGCAGCAAAACGGCCGGCTTCACGGGCAATGGCCTCGTTGCCGGACATCCGGACCAGCCGGTCATGAAACCGATCCACCTGCTCCTGGGTGAACCAGTGCCCCTGGTCGGCGACCTCATAGGCCTTCATGCCGGCGTAGGAGAGCAGCTCCCCCACATTTACGTGTGGGTAGCGCTTCCCGAGCAGCTTGAGAAAGATATCTATTATCCTGCTGCTATAAAGTGGTTCGCTGCTGTCCATGCCGGCCTTTACCGCTTAGAATTTATAGACGAGACTTAATGCCAGCAGTTGTATATCGGCATTGTAGGTGCCGTTGGCGATAGGAACCCCACCGACTGCATTGTTTTTGCTGCGCTCTTCCTGCAACTGATAGGCGTAGCTGACGGCCAGCTTGAGCTGGTTGAACTTCATGTCCGTGCCGACGGTTAACAGGTGGCTGTTGGAGTCCGGAACACCCGGCTCGAAAGTATCATCAGGAACAGCGTTCCAGCCGTACAGATAGCCCCCCAAAAGGGCAAAGGTATCGTTCAGACGGTATTTACCACCCACATTGACAGCGAAGGTGTCGTGCCAGTTTTTGGGAAAGATGGCAGTTGGCTGACCTTCAACCTCAAGTTTCAGTTCTTTGTAGGAGCGCCAGTCTTCCCATCGAAAGCCGGTTTCCAGCGTAAAACGCTCATTGGCCTGGTAGGCGATACCGGCCATCAACTGGCGGGGAAGTGTAATCTTTGTTTTTGCGTTCATTGAGGTAACGCCCGGCACAGCAAGACTGAAATCGCCATCGATATCGATATCGACTTCACTTCTGTAAGAAACCCCGGCGGATATTCCATGTCCGGCATCATATGCCAGACCTAGATTATATCCGAATCCGGTTCCGTCTCCCTTAAACTTCTGGTTGGCTTCAAAAGCTGGAGAAATAAATTTTACACTCTCCAGCGACGCATCCAGATAAATCACATCCAGACCGGCCGCAAAAGAGAGTGCCGGAGTGATCTGATAGGAAGCCACCGGGTTGAAATTGTAGGTTTCGATCTTTGATTTGGTGGCAAGAAATTTCCCTTCCCAGGCTCCGTTCCACTCCGTGCCCAGGCCAAAGGGGTTGAAAATACCCAGTCCGGCGCTGATCTTGTCATTGAAGGCATGGCTGACATAAAACGTGCTGGGATAGTAGAAAGAATCTTCCGTTGAAGCTGTGGCGCCGGTGGTTGAGCTTCTGAAATCCCTGGACGGGAACAGCAAGGTTGTACCGACTTCAATCTGGGTGCCCGGCAGCTTGTTGAGCAGCGCCGGGTTGAAGAAGATTGCCGACGGCTCATCGGTGTGGGCGACAACCGCATCCGCCTGGCCCAGGGCCGAGGCGCCCTGTGTAAAAATACCGAAGCCGGAAGCGTGGGCGGTAGTACCCGCACACAGCGATGTCAGCAGCACTGCCGACGTGAGTAAAAATGACGATTTTTGATTGCGTTGCATAAACCCTCCTGTTTTTTTAATTTAACAACATTAAAGCAAGCTGTATGAACTACTCTTCAACTGCGGAGAAATGACGATAACAGTTCCGACCGGCTTCCTTGGCGCGGTACATGGCGCTGTCGGCTACTTTCAGCAAGGATTCGGCATTATCGGCATTATCAGGGAAAACGCTGATGCCGATGCTGACACCGATTTGACACTGCTGGCCCTGGATGATAAATGGCCTGGCGAGGGCGGTGATGATCTTATCGGAGACAATGCCGGTGTCGGGCGGCTCAATAATCCTGGAGAGAAGCACGGCAAACTCGTCGCCCCCCATGCGGGCCACCGTATCGGAATGGCGCAGGCATTCCTGTATCCTTTTGGCCACCTCACGGAGCAGTTCGTCTCCGGCGTCATGCCCCAGGGTGTCGTTGACGGACTTGAAGCGGTCCAGGTCCAGAAAAAGCACTGAAAACTGTTCCTTAGACCTTTTACAGTGTGAAAGGATGCATGTAAGCCGGTCAAAAAAGAGCCTGCGATTGGGAAGGCCGGTGAGCGCGTCAAAGTTGGCCAGGTATTCCAGC
>JACMKN010000256.1 GCA_014380135.1 Deltaproteobacteria bacterium | reverse complement strand
TGTTTTATGCATGTCATCGGGAAGATGGATCAGTCCACAGCTGCGGCATTTTCCGTAGCGTGCCGGAATGTAAACTGTATTTACGGTAAGGCATTTCTTGCAGAGCCAGAAATTGAAAGCTGTCACTTCCCGGCCGGCCAGTTGGCTGAACAGCCAGCTATAGTAAGAGTCCCAGTCGTACTCCGGCGGTTGCGCCGCTTTTTCCACCAGTCGTTCCAGTAGCATGTTCCCTCCGGTTAAACTCAGTAGCGGGTCCTTTTAAAACGGCGGGGCAAATTGCCCCGCTCGTTTAGAACGTTTTCGGCGTTCAGATTTGCGTCAGGTTGGCCCCGCCCGCAGGGAATCCGCGGAGGCGTAGTACCCAAAGGGCATAAACAGCGCTACGCCGCACAAGGAAGTCCCGAGGACGGGGTCGAGATGGCGTGAATATGGACGCCGCATTGTATTACCAGTTGAAGACTTCGTCCAACTCCTCATCCTTCATCATGAAGGTCTGGTTGTGGGGCGCGATCGGCTCGTTGTAGAAGAAGCGCGGCAGCCGGTCGTGATGCTTGGTGAATCCGGCCCGGGTGTTGAAGTCGCGCTCGGCGGAAAGCACCTTTTTGCCCAGTGCCACCACGTCGTCGCCGGTCATGGTGATGCCGTGGAAGGAGCCCAGCATGTCCAGCAGAGCCTGGAAAGTTTCGGGCTGATCCATGATTGCAAAGGCGATGAACAGACACATGCCGGTGGAGTCGATGGCGGCGGTGGCGATCTGCAGGTTGCGGGACAGTTCGATCTGCCCTTCGGTCTTGAGCGGGTCCACGTCGCCGCCGACCTTGAGGATGTTGGTGGCGATGGCGTAACCGGCGGTGTGGTCGGCGCCTTGGGTGGTGGTGGCGTAGGTCACGCCGATGCCTTGAACGGCACGCGGGTCGTAGGCCGGCAGGGCCTGGTCCTTGACGACCGGTACCCGTTCGACACCGAAGACCTTGCCGGTGATTGCAGCGCCGCTGCCCAGTACGCGACCCAGCGGGGTCCCTTTCTGAATCTCTTCCACCAGCCGGATGGCGCCTGCCTTGTCGCCGAACTCGATGATGCCGGCATCCATGGCGATACCGATGGTGACTCCAATCTCGATGGTGTCCACGCCGATGTTGTCGTCCAGGAAGTCAAGGTGGGCCACGGTATCCAGATCATCGATACCGCAGTGGCCGCCGTGGGCCCAGACCGTCTCGTACTCTGGCTGTTTGGTCAGGTAATGGCCGTCTTTGTCGTTGTAAACGCCCGAACACTGGATGACGCAGCCGCGATGACAGCCATGGGTGGGGTTCCCGCCGCGCTGGATTTCAAGTGCTGCCTGGGTCTCGCCGCTCAGATTGTTGGAACCGGCGAACTGGCCACCCTTGAAGTTGTAGGACGGATAGCCGCCGGCCTCGTTCAGTACGTTGGTCAGGATGTTGGTGCCATAAGCCGGCAGGCCTTCGCCGGTAACCGGGTGCTTGCGCAGCCCCTCAACGAATTTGCGGTTGGCGTCACGATACTTGTCCGGGTCTTTGGGCGGACGCATCTTCATACCGGCGTCATCGATGATGATCGCCTTGACGCGTTTGGCGCCCATCACTGCTCCCACGCCGCCCCGTCCACAGTGGCGGGTCGGTCGCAGCTCCGGATCGGTACAGGCGATGGAGGCCGCCAGCAGCTTGCGCTCCCCGGCCGAGCCGATCGTCATGTAGGCTACCTTGTCGCCATACTCGCCGCGCAGTTTCTCAACCAGCGGGTAGTTGTCCATCAGTTTCAGGCTGTTGTCCACGATGACCTGGATACCGTCCTTGTTGATCAGAATCTTGTAGAGGTCGTCACCTTCCGGCTTGCCTTCCAGAACCACAGCAGCATAGCCGAGGCGTGCCAATACCTGGGCGGCCTGGCCGCCGGCATTGGATTCCTTGATGGTGCCGGTCAGCGGGCTCTTGCAGCCTACCGACAGGCGGCCGGTCATGGAGCCGGTGGTGCCGCTCAGCATGCCGGGTGATATTACCAGTTTGTTCTCCGCGCCCAGCGGGTGTGCCAGCGGATGTACCTCGGCTGCAACCATCAGGGAGGTCATGGCCCGGCCGCCCAGTCCGGCGTACTCGCCCAGACCACCAACTGTTACCTTCGGGCCGCCTGCGGCCCCCATGTCAATCCTTGCAATCTTGTCCATACTGTCTGCTCCTTTCCCTTATCTGTGTCTGGCACAGTGAAATTCTCCTTTTCAAAGGAAGGCTGAGCCGTTTCCAGCGCAACCCAATGGCCTGCCGCCGTGGGAGGGTTCCTGTAGGCGGCCAGACTCGGAGTAAAATTGGTTATTTATGCAGCCTGCTCCATCTGCCGGAAGATGACGACCCGGTAGCTGGCAAAACATTTACGGCTCAGGCAGCCCCAGAAAACGCCGGCTCCGTAGGCCAGCTGTTCCAGCAGGTAAACAATGGTGTAACAGACAAAAGTCAACTTGGGCTTTTTGATGACATAATCCACCCCGGCGGCGCACAGCAGGGCGGCCAGCGGCAGCAGCCACGACCAGCTACCGGGAACGAACAGCGCAATCAGCAGCAGTGGCGTGGCGTAGTATCGCACCAAGTGGTAGCAGAGGTAATACAGCAGGCTGCCGAGAGCCCGCAGACGCCCGCCAATGATAGAAGTAAAGCTTATGGGGAGCTGGCGGCGCGACAAGCGGACTTTGGTTGCCACCGCATCGGCCGCCAGCACAATTGCCGCCAGCAGCAGCGGCCACCAGCCGGCGAAGGGAGCTGTCAGAGCGAGTGCCAGCACCAGGGCCAGCAGGGGTGGGATCACCATCTGTTTGCGCCGTTGGGGGTGCAACAGCTGCAGCAGCCCCTCGGAGGTGCCGTAGTCGAAACGGCGGGACATGAATGAACGGATTGAACTGCGGTGCTCGTGCAGCACATTGCCGACCGGCAGGTAGGCGATGCTCCAGCCCTGGTCGCGCAGGCGCCAGGTCAGGTCCACATCCTCGCCCACATGCATCTCGTCCTTGAAACCGCCGGCGCTGTTAAAGGCGCTACGCCGCACCAACAGGTTGCAGCTGGGCAGGTAAAAGGTGTCATGGCCGCTGTTGCCGATCCGCTCCCGGTTGCCGATCGAGAGGCTGGACATGACCGCCTCATAGCGGTCAACGGCCGATTCTGTGCACATGCCGTCCACCTGACCCCCCACCGCGGCCATGGCCGGGTCGTTGAAAGACGGGATCAGTTGGTCCAGCCAGGCGATCGAAGCGCTGCAGTCGGAATCGATGAAGGCCAGGATCTCGCCGGTGGCTCGGGCGGCGCCCACGTTGCGGGCCGCAGCCGGTCCCCGCCCGCAGCCGCCCGACGGTACCAGCAGGGCGCCAAATTCTCTCGCCACCAGGGGTGAGTCGTCAAGGCTGCCGTCATCCACCACGATTACCTGGAGTTTGTCCTGGGGATAGCTGAGGCGGGCCAGCGAAGCCAGGCAGCGTCGCAATTCATCGGCCCGATCCTTGACCGGGACGACGACCGTAATTTCGGGCAAGGTGGCCGGCAGCTGAGAAGAATTCTGCAGCCGCTCCATGAACCCTTTTTTTACCAGCTGTTCCATGACGCCGGTTTCGCTTTCGGAGGCGCTGATCGGAGAGCCGTCCGGACCGCGTCCGACGAGATCGGCCAGGGAACGGTTCAGGCGCAGGGCACGCAGTGGCGTTTTTGAAACGAGAAAACAGTTACCGTCCCGTTCCAGCAGCTCCACATGTTGTGCCATGCGATAATTCATGACGTCAGGCCTTCTTCACGGAAGATCCGCAACAGTCCCTTGACCGTGTCATCGGCCGAAAGAACGTTCAGTTTCCCCTCACGGGCTTTGATGCCGCCCGAGAGCAGGGAGAGGATTCGCTCGAAGGCCGGCAGCTTCGGATCGGGTGTCACCACCCGCACCGGGTCGGGACGCGGAACGCCGTAATCGGCTGCCGCCAGATAGGCGCCGCTGGCTCCGATCTGCCAGAAGGGCAGACCCAGGTGGGCCAGATCCCAGATCTCGATCTCAGCCGCCAGCGCCTGGGTGATTGCCTCGATGGACGGATAGCGGGGAGTACGAACCTCCTCGAACAGCACCGCGCAGGGCAGGGGGGCAGTGACGGTCTGGCGTGCGCCCCGGTCCGACTTGCGCTGGGCCTCGACCTGTTCCCTTGTCGGGACCAGCGAGACGGCAGCGCCGATGCAGGGCAGGCCGAGCGCGGCGGCGGCCAGGGCCGGCACCGGATCGTCGCCCCGGTCCGCCAGTCGGCTGCCGGTATAGAACAGGTTTGGAGACAGGATGGTCACGATGCGGGCCAGGACTTTGGAGTCGGCCATGGCATCACCACCTTCCATGCCGTGATCCCAGAAGCGAATGCTGCGGTCCGCTCCCATGGAACAGGCCAGCCGGAGCGTGTCATCAAGACGGTCAGGGCCGATGGCCAGCACGGTCACATTAGCGCCGAGCGTGTCCTTGAGGTGCAACGCCTCTTCCAGGGCAGCCAGGTCGGCCGGGTTCGGCACGCGTCGCAAGCCCCTTTCACTGATGGCCGCTCCGCGGGTTGTGACACTGGCCGGGGGACGGGGATCGTTGGTCTCGCGCAGTAGGACCAGTATGTCGAGTTTGTTTTCAGGCATGGAAGTCTCCAGTGTAAAATTATGAATTATGAATTATGAAGGTTGAATCGATTCATACTTCATAATTCATCCCTCATCCCTCATCCTTGCCTTTACGTCATCCGATACGCTACCCCGAAGCCTCCCCGGGGATAGCGCCAGCGGGTAAAGGCGTTCCTGTGGCAGACCACATAGCAGGTGCCGCATTCCAGACAGCCGTCGTATACGAAGGTCATCTTCTGCTCCTCCTCCGACCAGCTGTAGCAGCGGGCCGGGCAGGAGTTGACGCAGCCGCGATTGTCGCAGCCGGTGCAGACTTCACTGTTGAGGACGATGTGGGCTTCGCGGTCGATGCTGAAGCTGGTGTTATCGAAAATTTCATCAATATTCATAGTGATCTCCAAGCGCTGAAACCGTCCGCCAGCAGGTTGCCAAGCCCGACCTTTTTCCTGGCCGATTTAAGGAACAGCTTGGTCACGTTGCTCTTGGGCGACCCTTCAATACAGTAGATTTTTTCCATGAAGTCGCACATCAGTTCGGGATACTCCTGGTAGATGCGGTTGTTGTGCAGCATGTGCGGGGCTTTGCGGAATTGCTTGAGGTCCTGGATGACATAGCTCTCTTCCAGCAGCTTTTTATAGGACTCCAGGCCTTGCCGGCTGAAATCACCGGCTTGATGGGCGGCAACTATCGCTTCTCCGGCCACGACTCCCGAGTGGGAGGCCAGGTTGATGCCTTCCAGGTTCAGGCCGGTGGCATTGCACAAGGCAGCCGCATCACCGGTTACGACGATACCGTCCCCAACCAGTTCAGGGATCATATCATAGCCACCTTCGGGAATCATGTGAGCCGAGTATTCCAATAGTTTGCCGCCGCGTATCATCTTTGCCACCTGGGGTTGTTCCATGAAGGCGTTCAGCAGGTCGTAGGGGGTCTTGCCACTGGTGCGCAGGCTGGCCAAATGGAAGACCAGGCCGAGGGAGAGTGAGTCGTAGTTGGTATAGAAGCACCCGCCGCCGCGAACCCCCTCGGTGCAGCCGACGAACTCGTTGGCAAAGCCCTGGTCGCGCACCAGTCCGAAACGCTCGTCAATCATTTCGCGAGGCATATCGATCAGCGCCTTGACACCCACCGCCATCTGGGCCGGATCGAAGGTCGGCTTGCGGAGTCCGGCCTTCTGGGCAATGAACGACAGAACACCATCCGCGGCGACTAGCACCGGGGCGCTCAATTGTCCGCGTCCCAAGATGGAGACACCGGCGATCTTGCCGTTCTTGAGCACCACGTCATCGACCATGGAGCGGGTAATCAGGGTGGCGCCGGCAGCAACGGCCTCGTCAGCCAGCCAGCGGTCGAAGCGGGGACGGAAGACCGTGTAGCCGTTGTAGGGTGGACGATCAAAATTGCCCGCCTCGATGGTGGTGCTGAAGCTGGAGTGGCCGGTCATGAAGGTGACACCCTTCTTGACGATGTGCCGCTCCAACGGAGCCCGTTCCCAAAAATCGGGGAAGATTTTTTCAAGTGAGGGCATCCTGTGCAGAAGCCCGCCGAACATGTTCTTTTCACCAGGGAAGGTGCCGCGTTCAACCAGGGCCACATCCAACCCGGCGCGGGCCATGGTCAGGGCGGCCGAGGAACCGGCCGGTCCGGCCCCGATTACGATTGCCTGATATGATTTGCTCATGGCGTACCTCCGCTGACTGCTTTGACCTGTGCCAGAAGGCGCGGCAGCACCTCCTTGAGGT
>JACMKN010000255.1 GCA_014380135.1 Deltaproteobacteria bacterium | reverse complement strand
GGCCCGATAAAGACGGTTCTGCCGCTGCCATCCTCACCTTCGAGGGTCACCAACGCCGTCAGGCGTATGGCCGAGTCGTGGTCAAAATGCTGCAGCGAAAGTTGTTTATAGGCCTCCAAAGCCAGCTTGATTTCCTGGGCTCGATTGGCCTGTCCCTGCGCAACATAGGAGGCCTCCAGCGCCAGGGTTTCATACTTGTTGTCCGGAATGTTCTCCTCGTGGGTTGACGCTTCATGGGCCGTTTTGGCAGCATTCAGCAGGAGTGCCAGATCCTGGGCCAGCCGGGAAATGATCATTTGGAGAAGGTGGGCCTTATTCATAGTTCAGGTCTGCTCTGCTTTTCTGAAAAAAATAGCGTGGATATGGAAATAATTGACTCAGGTCATAATTTCGGGAGGAGTAATCGGTTAGGCTTGCCATGTTTTGATAAAAATACCCTGGAGGAAATTATGTGTGTCTGTCAAGCGGCGGCCTGAAGTCGTCGTTCAGGGGGTTCAGCGCCAGTCCTTGCTGCGGGCCTCGGCCTGGCCAGCCTCAACCTCGCCCAGTATCTCCATATAGGTTGCATAGCGTTCGGGCGGGATGCTGCCCTGTTCCACAAGCCTGATCACGGCGCAGCCCGGCTCGGTGCGGTGCCGGCAGTTTCGAAAACGACAGGCGATTTCGCCATGCTCTTCGAAACCGGGGAAGTAGGCCGCCAGTTCCTCCACGGTAATGTCCACCAGGCCGAATTCCCGAAAACCGGGAGTATCGACCAATTCCCCACCTCCTGACAGGCGGTGCAGAGTGGAGACGGTGGTTGTGTGCCTGCCCTGGTTCTTATAATCGCTGACCTCCCTCACCTTGAGATCGATGTCCGGGCAGAGAACATTCAGCAACGAACTCTTGCCGACCCCGCTGCTGCCGACAAAGACGCCGCGATGTCCCTGGCTCAGAAACTCCTGCAGCGGCTGGAGGCCGCTCCGGTTGACGGCACTGATGGCAAAGAGCGGGACCGACCCGGCATAGATACCGTCCAATCTGCTGAGTAACTCGGAAGTGTCGGCCAGATCGCACTTGTTGACAATTACGAAGGGCTGCAGCTCCGCCACCCGCGCAGCAACAATGGCCCGGTCGATAAACCCGGCCGGTGACTGATGCGCAATCACGATACCGAGTACGTCCAGGTTTGCCGCAACCAGGTGAATGCCGCCCCTGGCATCACGACGACGCAGTTCGGTCCTGCGGGGCATCCGTTTCAGGACGCCGCCGGTGACGGTCACGTTATCGCCAACCACATGTCCGGAATTGCGTTTGACCCGCACCATCCGGCGCCGGCCATCTTCGAATGCCACCTCGACCGAGACGCCGTGATGGGCGACAATCACACCTTCGCGAACCGGATCGCTATCGGAAAGATCGGGCGGGGGAGTCGGGCGGGCAGTTTTGTTTCGTTCTATTTTCAAAGGGAAATCACCGAATCAGAGTATCTAATGTCTTATTGAACTACCAGGAACCATACACCATTATCATCCTGAAACGCCACCTGATTCATCATTGTTGGCAACCGCAATGATTGCCAGCGCCTCTTCCAGCGGACAGCCGACCCCATCCACCCAGCGAATGTCAATTCCGTGTCTTTCCATTTTGCGAAACCAGTTGCCCTGACGTTTGGCAAAATCGTGGATGGCGCTGTTCAGCTTCTGGAACATATCATTGCGATTCAAATCCCCCCGCAGAAAAGCCCCCACATGGCGGTATTCAAGGCCATAATAATCCAGACGTTCCCAGGCGATTCCGCTATCGTGCAGGCTTTGCACCTCCTCGATCAATCCGCTGTCCAGCCGCAGTTGCAGACGCTCGGTGATGCGCCTCCGCATCTCTTCCCGCTCCAGCCGAATACCGATCACCAGCGGCAGAAGATCCGGGTATGGTTCTTCTGAGTACTGATCACAGGTCTCGTGGCGGACGATCTCTATCGCCCGAATCGTGCGCTGCCGCTCCAGCAGGTCGGTTTTGTTGTGCTGTTCCGGTCTGAGAGCGCTTAACATCTCACGCAGTTCCAGATCGCTCTTGACGGCAAGTTCGGTTCGCAGCTGCTCGTCCGGCGGCACTTCCGCCAGGCGGTAACCGCGCAGGGCGGCGTCCAGGTACATGCCGCTGCCGCCGCACAGGATCGGCAGGCGCCTGCGGGCTGTTATGTCATGACACGCTTCCAGGAACAGTCGCTGAAAGGCGAAGACGCTGAACTCTTCTCCCGCGTC
>JACMKN010000254.1 GCA_014380135.1 Deltaproteobacteria bacterium | reverse complement strand
CGGTGATATCGGAGAAATTGCGGATGCCCTGCGGGCCTATTACCAGATGGAAGCGCTGAAGGCCCAGAGCGGGGGGTAGCGACGCATTTCCCGAAAGACAACGTAAACAGGGACGGGGCGGCCAATTGGTCGCCCCGTCTTCGTTTATACCCACGGATCCCCGCCTCACTCCAGCAGAAAATCGAAATCCTCACGGGTCAGGCCGGCGCCACCAGCGGCGGTTCCCTCATCCAGGATGGCCTTGTACAACTTCAGTTTCTGCTCCTTGAGTTTCATCATCTTTTCCTCGATGGTGTGGCGCATGATCAGGCGGGTAATCGTGACCTGACGGGTCTGGCCGATGCGGTGGGCGCGGTCGGAGGCCTGGTTCTCGACGGCCGGGTTCCACCAGGGATCCAGGTGATAGACATAGGTGGCACGGGTCAGGTTGAGCCCCTTGCCGCCCGCCTTGAGGCTGATCAGGAAGACCAGCGGAACCTTGGAATCCTGGAACGAGTTGACCAGATCCTTGCGCTGCGGCACCGGAGTGGATCCGTCCAGCCGCAGATAGGGGAAAGCGTGGCGTTTCAGGCCGGCTTCGACGATATCAAGATAACTGGTGAACTGGGAGAAAACCAGCGCGCTGTGCCCTTCGTCGCGCAGTTCGTCCAGCTGTTCCACCAGGAAGTCCAGTTTGGGAGAGGCATCCGAGGCGCCCGGCAGGGCCAGGGCCGGGGCCAGACAGATCTGCCGCAGCCGCAGAATGGCGGTCAGGGCGATGATGCGGGCCTGGCCGGGTGAGCGGTTGGCAAAGGCCTCATCGATCTGACTGCGTACCTCTTCAACCGTACGCTGGTAAATCACCTTCTGCCGGGGTGACAACTCCAGATGAATGTCGGTCTCGATCTTGTCCGGCAGGTCGGCTGCGATCAGCTGTTTATTGCGGCGCAGCACAAAAGGGCGCGTGCGGTTCAACATGGTGTCGATGCCCCCCTGCCCCCTGTTTCCGATCGTGCGGCCGAATTCCTCGGGTGTTCCCAAAAGACCGGGCAGACAAAGATCCATGATGGCATAGTATTCTTCGATGCGGTTCTCCACCGGCGTACCGGTCAGTGCCATTTTGAACGCTGCCACCAGCCGGCGCACGGCACCACTGGTCGAAGCCTGCAGGTTCTTGACGGTCTGGGCTTCATCAAAGATGATGACATTAAATCGGAAGGCTATCAGTTTTTCGATGTCGCGCTGAACGATACCATAGCTGGTCAGGATAATGTCACAGCGGTCAAAGTCGGCGGTGGAACGCCCCGGACCGGTGTAGCTCATCAGCGATGCGCCCGGGAAAAAGCGGGCCAGCTCACTTTCCCAGTTAAAGAGCAGCGAGGGCGGCACCACGATCAGATGCGGCGTACCCGGCTCAGCATAAGAGGCGATCGTTCCTCCGGCGATACCCGCCAGCAGCGATATGCCTTGAACGGTCTTGCCCAATCCCATGTCATCGGCCAGGCAGGCTCCAAAGCGGTGTTCATAGAGAAAACCGAGCCAGCGGTAGCCGTCACGCTGGTAGGGGCGCAACGTGGCAATCAAGCCGGGCGGCAGAGGGCGTTCCGAAATACTGCCGAAGTTCAGCAGACTCTCCAGCACCCTGGCATCGTCGGG
>JACMKN010000253.1 GCA_014380135.1 Deltaproteobacteria bacterium | reverse complement strand
TGAAAGGGATATAGGAGGATAAAAGGTCGCGCGACTCGATCACGCCGTCGAAGGCGCTGAACTTGTTGCGGTGGGTCAGCTCGCTGGCCACACGCCCCTGGGCGGCGGCCAGGTAGCCGGCGTTGGCATGCTTGTCCTCACCGATCTGATTGGCCTCGGTGGAAAAGACGGTCACCCCCTGCATGTTGTAGACCTTGACCTTGACGGCGGAGGTGTCCTTCATCAGGGCCACAACCTGTTTGCGCAGATTGGCGATCTCCGGACCGGCGGGATCGATCGGATGGCTGGCGCTGCCCTGCTTGAGCAGCGGCGAAAAATGTGGCCAGAGGGCATTGCCGAAAACGCGGGTGAGCGCCGCATTACGGTCCTCGGCCACATTCAGCAGCGAGGTCATCGATTCGTGACGGTAAAACATTCCGAGGATGGCCGCCGCAACAATGATGCAGACCAGGCTGGCTATCGAATAGTAGCGTGTCAGATTGAACATGTCCGCTTTCCTGGATCAGCCGGATACACCGGCAAATTTGACAAAATAACAACGTTGGTGCAATTATCCTGCTGATAAGATTCCGGTAGAGTTTATACCTCTTTTAGTGGTGAGCCACAATCGGAAAATCATGAAATAACGATGCTATTTCAACAGACACACAGAAAGGTTATACACCCTATGGAAACAAATCCCGTGATCGAAAAAATAAAAAAACTGCTGGCCCTTTCAAATTCCAGCAACGAGCATGAAGCCGCTCTGGCTGCCTCCCACGCTCAACGGCTGCTGGCGGAACACAATCTGGCAATGGCAGATATCGAGATGGCACAGAAACCGGAAAAGGCCGACAGGATCGAGACAGCCGCCGCCAAAACCCTGCCCAAATGGCTGCGTCATCTGACAGCCGGAGTCAGTAGCGCCTTCGACTGCCGGGCGATCCATCATCCTGCAAACGGCAAGCTGACCTTCATCGGCGTGGGTGCAGACGTACAGATTGCCGCCTACACCTTCAGCTACCTGGACAGAAGCGTCAGAAAACTCTGCAGCAGCTACATGAAACAGCATGCCGCAGACACCGTTGTCGGCCGCCAGCGGGAGCTGATGCGGCAATCCTATTATCTGGGGGCGGTTTCAACCATCAACCGCATGCTGGCTGCACAAAAGCAGGAAACACCGGTCACGCCGGGTGCGCTGGTGCCGATCAAGGAGGGGTTGATCAAACAGGCCATGGGCGAAATCGGGAACATCAGAACGATGCACAGCCGGAAGAGCTACATCAACAGCGGAGCTTACGCGCAGGGCCAGACCGACGGCAAACAACTGGGGGTACGACCGGGGGTTGAAGGTGGAGTCAACAAACAACGAATCAGCCTTTGATCAGAATATAACATTCATAGACGCAATTAAAACCGGTGTTGAATTTATGAACCAAATAGGTTATTAAGCCACTTCGATTTGGATTCACCAGCACGGAGAGGTGTCCGAGTGGTCGATGGTGCCTGACTCGAAATGATCTCGAAAAACCGTGTGAGGTGAATTCTACATAAGCAAATTAATCCGATGGGTTAGCTATTACTGCTAGCCCATTTTTTTGTTTAAAACAGCCTCTATGGTGCACTTTTGGTGCACTACTCGGCGATCATTCTCAACTGAATACCGCACATCACGACAGATGGAGCATCCTTGTAAAAGCCCTATTTTAAAGTGATTAACGTAACAGCCCCTGGGAAAGCATAACTCTGCAAGCCTTTAACAGCATAGATTGCATGGGGTTATGTTCAAGTATTGATTCTGAAAATTCTAGCGGAATACTGAACATCACATCGTAAATAGTGGTACAAAACTCCAGAATAAATTGTCATTAACCACTCTCTATGGTAGAAGCATTAATCATCCAATATTGTGAAGCGATTACTGAGTCAAAACCATGCAAACCTACATTTGGCAGTTAAAAAGTTGGCCCACACTGACTTGGGATACAGACAAGCTCCTGACGCCGCTGGGAGAATGCCGCCTGCTGCAAGGCAAGCTTCTCAGCAAGGTTGGTGGTCTTGGGATGAAACTGGATGACCAGGCCCAGGCTGAGATCCTGGTGGAGGAGGCCATCAAGACCTCTGCGATCGAGGGTGAGCAGCTGGACGTGCGTTCAGTGCGTTCATCGGTTGCCCGTAGATTGGGGCTGCCATCTGCGGGTATGCCGGTTGACAGAAGGATTGATGATCTGGTCTCGGTGCTTCTGGATGCTACACAGAGTTTTGATAAACCACTTACTCAAGAACGTTTATGGGGATGGCAGGCGGCACTTTTCCCTTCAGGCTATTCCGGTATGCACAAGATCAAGGTTGGTGGATGGCGGGACGGTGAAGAGCCGATGCGGGTAGTATCCGGTCCGATAGGCAGGGAGAAGATCCACTTTGAGGCACCGCCTGCCGAGCAACTTGATGCGGAGATGAGTCGTTTCTTTACGTGGTTTGATGAGAGCTTGGGTAGTGTTGAGGGGATCATCCGGGCGGCGCTGGTGCACCTGTGGTTTGTGACGATCCATCCGTTTGATGATGGCAATGGTCGCCTTGCCCGAGCGTTGACCGATATGGCACTGGCCCAGGACGATAAACAGCGGGTTCGCTATTACAGCCTGTCCACACAGATCATGACTGAACGTGAGGGGTATTACGACATACTGGAGAAGACACAAAAGGGAACCGGCGATGTTACCGATTGGCTGGTCTGGTTTCTGGGATGTTTTGCCAGGGCAATTGAGCGGTCGGAAGATATCATGAACGGGGTGTTCTCCAAGGCGGAGTTTTGGAAGATACATGCTCAGGATCAATTGACTGAGCGCCAGAAGAAGGTGATTAATAGTTTGCTGGACGAAGGGTCAGAGGGGTTTGTGGGTGGTTTGACCACAAAAAAGTATGCCTCGATGACACATGCCAGTAGGGCGACTGCGTTCCGTGAGCTGGATCAGTTGATGGAATTAGGGATACTGGAGAGGATTGGGCAGGGACGATCTGTAAGGTATGAATTGAAATTAGATCATAACAGCAAGGGCTACGCATGACTCAAGACAGCCAAATCTACCATCGGCCACCTG
>JACMKN010000252.1 GCA_014380135.1 Deltaproteobacteria bacterium | reverse complement strand
ACGATGTGAAAGTTGGTGTGGATGACCTTCTGCAGCTCCTCGATTTTGATCAGGGCGTGGCGAATCTGTTCGCGTTCTTCGGTTGGGAGCTGGTAGGGGTTTAGATAATATGAATCACGCTGGATGCCCTTGATGTTTTTAACCTGCAGCAGGATGCGATGTTTAGTGAGAGTGTGATACGACTCCACCAGTTCACGCGCGAAACTGGCTGAAAAACTGCCCTCCTGCTCCAGAAGCGATATCCGCTCTACGGTGCTGGTGGCCGGGATGCTCTGGTTGATCGCCAGGATACGGACGTTCATGACCAGTGGTGCCCAGGCCAGTAGTTTTACGTTGAACTCACCTTTATGGTCGCCGCTGCCTTCGGTCCAGATGCGTTTTAAAAAGCCTAGCGCCAGTTGCATTTCCGTGGCAGCTTTGGCCATTCCCCACAGTACCTGAAAATAATCCCGTTCCATGTCACGGATCATCTCGATCAGCCTGTCTGCCAGCGCCTGGTCGCCGGCAACATGGCGGGCATCGGACAGTACAATCAGATCCATCATGTTCTTGGCAACATCTTCGACTTCATACCTGACAATTGAAAACAGGCGTTTGCGCCACTGACTGTATGATCCGCGCCAGGTCTGATTGGTCGGCATGATATCACCGGTGCAGCGCTGAAATCCGGCCTCCTCCAACCGATCAACCAGTCGGGAAGCAAACTCCAGAAAATACCGGTCAGCCTGCTCACCGCCGCCATCTCCATAGACGATCAGATTGTCCTGGTCGGTTATCAAGGTCTGCTCTTTACGGCCATCGCTGCCCATGCTTATCAGGGCGAACGGAACTCCCGGGTGAGTCCATCCGGCGCTCTCCATCTCCCGGCAAACGATATTCACGGCACGGGTTGACAGCACGTCCCGATAATGAGTACAGGAGCGGTGCAGCGCAGCCACCGAATTCGTCAACAAAAAACGCTCCATCTCGATCCGGTTCAATTCATCATGAATAATCTTTGGTTCAGGCCCGTCGGCCCGTTCAATGGACGCAACCAATTCCGATTGGGTGTTGTCCCAGCCGGAAAGACACTGTCTGTCGGATGTAAGCGACGAGGCGAGCATCTGCAGGAAAGGTCCGATCTCTTCGATCTGGCAATAGCGGGTTATTTCTTTCGGGTCCGACAGGGCAGCAGGGACAAGGTTACTATGAGGGCTCATGGACAAAATCCTTATAAAAAGGGGATGGCCGAAGCCATCCCCACTATACCATAACCACCCTGAATTGAAAGTGTCCGTCCCGTTCTGCGGGAGAAGTGCCTTGTCAGTGATCGATAGCCTTGGCCATGCCGAGACCGGTGTTCTGACGGACGTAGATTTCGTCGAACATCTCTTCGGAGCGTTTGCTCGGGAACAACAGCGTACCGAAGATGGCGGCCATGAAACCGAGCGGGATCGAGATGATGCCCGGGTTTTTCAGCGTCAGGATCGGTTTGTCAAGACCCATGATAGACTTGCCGTCCTTGTTCTTCTCGAAGTCAACCTTGGCGGTTGACAGCGCCTTGGCATCCAGCTCGCTCAGCACTGCACCAGCAGGCAGGGCGGCCTGCTTCTTCTCCATGGCGGTGATGACTTTCTGGGCGCCGGCGGCTACAATTTTCGGATAGGTCATGTTGGGGGAAACCATAACCAGGCCGATCGAGGCGACCGTGCCGACCACCAGACCGCCGATAACGCCGGCGGTGTTGAATTTGCGCCAGAAGAGCGACAGGAAGACCACCGGCAGGTTGCCGGAAGAGGCCACGGCGAAGGCCAGGGCCACCAGGTGGGCAACGTTGGCTTTTTCAGCCAACAGGCCTATGGCGATACCGACTGCGCCTACCACGAAGGAAGTGATGCGGGCAGCCATGACCTGCTCATGCTGGTCGGCATGGCCGTCCTTGATGACGTTGACATAGATGTCGTGGGCGATGGCGGCCGAGGCGGCCAGAACCAGTCCGGATACAACCGCCAGGATCGTGGCGAAGGCCACCGAGCAGAGGAAGGCCAGGAAAATGTCGCCTACGACCGGGGCGATGTCGGCACCCAGCTGCTGTGCCAGAATCAGGGTGGCCATGTTGCCGCCCTTGTCGACCTGCATGATGCCCTGGGGTGTCAGGTTGACGGCGGCGCCGAAACCGAGCAGCGTGGTCAGGACGTAGAAGCCGCCGATGATGAACATGGCGATGATAACGGATTTACGGGCGGCCTGGGCGGTCGGTACCGTGAAGAAGCGCATCAGGATGTGCGGCATGCCGGCGGTACCCAGAACCAGGGCCATGCCCAGGGAAATCTGGTCCAGCGGATTCTTCATGAACAGACCCGGCTCAAGGAAGCGCTGGCCGGCTTCGCTACCGGTCAGGACAATGCCGTCTTTAAGCACCATCTTGGAAACGTGGTCCTGGATTTCAGGGCTGTTGACGATCGACTCAAAGAAAGCGATCGGGTTGAAACCGGATTTGGCCATGACCAGGAACGAGAGCAGGAAGGCGCCCGACATCAGCAGGCCGGCCTTGATGATCTGTACCCAGGTGGTGGCGGTCATGCCGCCGAAGACGACATAGCCAACCATCAGGATGCCGACGCCGACGATGGCCTGTTTGTAGGAAACTCCCACCAGCAGCGCCATCAGCTTACCGGCGCCGACCATCTGGGCGGTCAGGTAGAAGGTGGAAACGGCTACGGTGGAGATGGCGGCAAAGGCGCGCACCGGTTTGGGGTTGGTACGGAAGGAGAGAATGTCTCCCAGGGTGTACTTGCCGGCGTTACGGCACGGTTCGGCGATGATCAGCAGAACTGTGATGTAGGCCACCAGCCAGCCGACCGAGTACATGAATCCGTCATAGCCGTACAGCGAAATCAGACCGGAAATACCCAGGAACGAGGCGGCCGACATGTAGTCGCCGGCGATGGCCCAGCCGTTTTGTGTTCCGGTGATGCCGCCACCGGCGGCGTAGAAGTCGGCCGCGGTCTTGGTCTGACGGGCGGCCCAGACAACGACGCCCAGCGTGATGCCGATGATGACGGCGAACATGGAGAGGGTGATGGCCTTGTTGGCCTTCAGTTCTCTCTTCTTGGCCGGTGCCGGAGCGGCAGCAGGGGCTGGTGTGGTAGCAGAAGGAGCGGCAACGGCCGGTGCGCCGGCTTGGGCCGGTGCGCTGACAGCCGGTGCGGCGCCGGGAGCGGCGGCATCCTTGGCAGGCTCAGCAAAGGCGGCTGCGGCAACGGAAAGTGCGAGTGTGGTGGCGATAATGATTTTTTTGAATGTCATGTCGTATCCTCCTTTACTGAAGTTCATCGACCAATTGCTTGGTCAGACGGTCAAAGTCGTTGTTGGCTACTTTGGCGTAGTACAGCGCCAAGGCCCAGGAGACAAAGAACTGGGACAGGGCGAACAGGTAGCCGAAGTTGATGACGCTGATAATCTTGATCTTGAAGAGACCGGGGGCGTAGGCTGCTCCGATCGGGAGCAGGAAGTAATACACGGTGGAAAAGATCCACCAGCCGAACAGGAAGGCCGTCTTTTTGTGGTGCAGTTCGATGAAGCGCGGATCTTTGGCAATTTTTGCCCAATCATACTGTTTTTCTGCCATTAGTTACTCCTTTCTT
>JACMKN010000251.1 GCA_014380135.1 Deltaproteobacteria bacterium | reverse complement strand
GATTGTCAATGCTTCTCTGTATGAATAACCTAATCCTGATAAACAGGATAAGTGCGTTAACTAAATCATTTTCTGCTCTAATAAATGCAGAAAATGATTTATAGCTTACTAATAAAACAACAGGTTAAATTTGCCGAAACAATTGTTGCAGGAGGGGTCCAATGAAGCGGGCGGTTTTTCTGGATCGGGATGGTACCATTAATGTTGAGAAGGAATATCTGTATAGAATCGCAGATTTCGAGTTCATCTCCAGAGCTGCTGATGCGGTGCGCTTGCTGAACGAGGCCGGTTTCCTGGTGGTAGTCGTCACGAACCAGTCCGGTGTGGCGCGGGGCTATTATACGGAAGAGGATGTGGAAAACCTGCACAGACATATTGACCGTGAGCTTGAAAAAACCGGCGCGCGGGTTGATGTCTGGCTGTACTGCCCGCATCACCCCGACGGCCGCGGCAGCTATGGGCTGCCGTGCAACTGCCGCAAACCATTGCCCGGTATGCTGAAGGAAGCCGCACAACGCTTCGATATCGACCTGAAAACTTCCATCATGATCGGTGACAAGCTGGCTGATGTCTCGGCCGGTCAGGCGGCCGGCTGCCGAACTATTCTTGTCAGAACCGGCTATGGAGCAGATCAGGAGTGTCATCTACCGGAGGCCACGGCCGTGTTCGACAATCTGCTGGAGGCAGTAGAAAGTCTGTCCCGGGAGATTAATCCGGTTTGACACCGTTCGCTCTAACGTGATAACTATCAAAATTTACAAATCCATTTTTGAGGTGATTCCAATGACCCAAGGTATAAACAAAGGAATAATACTTGCCGGAGGAGCTGGCAGCCGTCTCTATCCGTTGACGCTGGTGGCCAGCAAACAGCTGCAGCCGGTCTATGACAAGCCGATGATCTATTATCCACTGGCGACTTTAATGGCGGCCGGTATCAAGGATGTCCTGCTGATTTCGACACCGCATGATATACCCCGTTTTGAGGCGCTGCTGGGTGACGGTTCTCGCTGGGGCATCACTATTACATACAAGGTTCAGCCGGAGCCTAAAGGAATCGCTCAGGCTTTCCTGGTCGGCGAAGAATTTATTGATAACCAGCCGGTCTGTCTGATTCTGGGCGACAATATTTTCTATGGCAAGATGAGCCTGGACAAGATTGTTTCCGACTTTCAGGGGGGCGCAAGAGTTTTCGGATACCAGGTGAATGACCCGGAACGCTATGGGGTTGTGGAGTTTGACCGCGATGGCAAGGTACTGAGTATCGAGGAAAAGCCGAAACTGCCCAAATCTCATTATGCTGTTCCCGGTCTGTACCTGTACGATGAAAACGTTGTTGCGATAGCCAAGGCGATCAAGCCTTCGCCACGCGGAGAACTGGAAATTACCGATATCAACCTGGAGTATCTGCGGCGAGGAGAACTGCTGGTTGAACGTCTTGGGCGCGGCATCGCCTGGCTGGATACCGGTACACACCGAAGTCTGCTGGAGGCCAGTATCTTTATCGAGACAATTGAAACACGACAAGGGCTCAAAATCGCCTGTCTCGAGGAAATAGCGCTTCGGCGGGGTTTTCTGGATTGCCACGGTATGAAACGGGTTATCGACGAAACCCCCAATTCTTCATATAAGGAATATTTGCTTCGGGTCTACAATGAAACCGAATTGTGCGGGATTCTCTGATTTGCAGGATACATACTGACGATGGACTTTATTAAAAAATATATTTATGTTTTGTTGACCGGTATTGGTCTGCTTGCCGCGCTGATCGTCTTCTCGTTGAATATTCCCCACAATCGTGAAGCAAATTCCATTGAACGGGTGGTGTTGAGTGTACTGTCACCTGTTTTTCAACCGGCCTACAAGTTGAGTGGATATATTGAGGATGTCTGGGACGGTTATATACGGCTGGTGAATGCTCACCGGGAAAATGTTCGTTTACGCGGAGACGTTCGCGCACTTAATGAACGTGTGCGGGATAGCAACGAGTTGCTATTGGCCAATCAGCGTCTGGAACGTCTGCTGGATATGAAAAAAAATGTCTCGATGCCAACGGTGACTGCCGAGGTTGTCGGCGAGGATGCCACCTCCTGGTTTCGGACATTGATTCTCAACCGCGGCAGTTCCAGCGGGATACGCGAGGGAATGGCGGTAATCGCCGCCGATGGCATTGTCGGCCAGATTGTCAAGGTGGCTCCCTCTACCTCACGGGTTGTCCTGCTGACCGATCATGCCAGCGGTATTGCCGCGACAATCCAGCGTTCGCGTGCTCGTGGTGTCGTCAAGGGGAAAGCGGAGATGCTTTGCACACTGGAGTTCACAACCCGTGAAGAAGATGTCAAGGTTGGTGATCTGGTGGTTTCATCCGGTATAGGAGGGGTGTTTCAAAAGGGATTGCCTATTGGCGAAGTAACTATGGTCAAACGCGGTGAATACGGCATTTTTCAGACGGTGTCGATCCGTCCGAGTGTTAACCTGGCCCATCTGGAAGAGGTGTTTATTGTTCAGAACGGTGGCTATGAGTAGGCGTGCCATTTTGCTGTTCTCCTGTCTGGTAATGGCTGCGCTGGTTCTTCAGGTGGCTGTGTTTCCGGTGTTTTTGCGCCCCTCGTTCAAACCGGACCTGTTGCTGGTGATAATGGTTTTCATGACATTGCGAGCTTCGTTCGAGGTCGGGGCTCCGCTAGCATGGTTACTGGGACTGTTTAATGATGTCTTCAGCGGCCTTTATCTCGGGCTGAATGCAATTACTTTTCTGATCGTTTTCCTGTTTATCAGAAGCGTGTCGGATCGATTGTACGCCGACAGCGCCCTCCTGTTTGTCCTGGCCGTAGCGGGCGTTACAATTGCCGGCTTCACGTTGAATCTTCTGCTGCTGGTCATGCTCACCACCTCACCCGGAATTGTTTACTCGATGGTTTCCGATATCGTACCGCGCCTTTTGGTCAATGCATTCGCTGCATCACTGGTCACTCTTTTTCCCGGTTTTGACCGGCAGTTGGAAGCACCATGAAAGAACGGCGCTTTGTTCGTGAAGTAGTGGAGTCCAAGCAGAGGATTCTGGTGCTTTCATTCATAGTCGGTGCGGTTTTTTTTCTGCTTCTGATGCGCTTGTGGCATCTGCAGATTCTGAATACCGACGATTATCAAGCGATGTCCGAGAACAATCGACTCCGTTTTGTGCCGGTGGCGGCATCCAGGGGGGCAATACTTGACCGCAATGGGTTCGTGCTGGTCAGTAATCGGCCATCTTTCAGCCTGGCTGTGATCCCGCAGGAGGTCAAGGATAAGGAGTCTCTGCTGACCCAGTTGTCATCCCTGCTTGCTCTCGACCGGGCAGAAATGTCCGAGCGTTGGGAAAAAAACAAGGGGCGTGCCAAATATTATCCAATCGTGCTGGCCTCCAACATCACCCGTGATCAGGTCGAAATTGTCGAGGAGAACCGCCTGCGTTTGCCGGGGGTCGAGATTGAGATGAAGCCGGTGCGGGAATATTCAAGTGGTGTGCTGGGCGCTCATCTGCTGGGATATATTGGTGAAATATCCGAAAAAGAATTGAGTTACAAGGGCTTCGAAGAGTACAACCCGGGCGACTATGTCGGAAAAAACGGCATTGAACGTGCTCTTGAAAATGAACTGCATGGTGAAGACGGTGGGCGTCAGTTTGAGGTTGATGCCCGCGGCAGGGTACTGCGGACAATCTCCGAGACCTATCCAACCGTTGGCAACAGCGTCGTGTTGACGATAGATGCCGCCATCCAGAAGCAGACTGAGCGTGCCTTCGGTGAGCAGGCCGGAGCGGCCGTTGCCATGGATGTCAATAGTGGTGAAATTCTGGCTTTTGTCAGCAATCCCGGCTTTGATCCATCGCTCTTCAGCGGAAAATTGCCGCCCGAGATATGGAAAGGATACCTGGAGGACAAGCGCCACCCGCTGGAGAACAAGGCCCTGAGCGGCCAATATCCGCCCGGTTCAACCTTCAAGATAATTACAGCAATGGCTGGACTGCAAGATAGCACGATCAACGAATCGACTTCGGTAAACTGCAGCGGATCCTACGCTCTGGGGACATCCACCTTCAAATGCTGGAACAGAAGAGGTCATGGTACCACAAGCCTGCGGAAATCCCTGCGGGAATCGTGTGATGTCTACTACTACCAGCTGGGTGAAAAACTGGGCGTAGATAAAATTGCCGCGGCTGCCAAGGCGTTCAGGCTGGGTTCCCCCATGGGAGTCGAATTACAGAATGAAAAGCCGGG
>JACMKN010000033.1 GCA_014380135.1 Deltaproteobacteria bacterium | reverse complement strand
CGCCACATCGGCATCAGCATTCTGAGGGTTCTGGAAGGATTCGGCATCGCCGCCGTTCTGGGGCTTGGCCTCGGAGTTGCCATCGGTCTCTCGCGGACCCTGGACCGCTGGACCGAGCTGATCATCCAGCTGGTCAAGCCGATTCCGTCCATCGCCTGGATTCCGCTGGCCATACTCTGGTTTGGAATCGGAGAACAATCCAAGGTCTACATCATTTTCCTGGGGGCCTTCTTCCCGATCGTCATCAACACCATCGACGGCATTCGCCAGACCGATCACAAATTCGTGGAGCTGGCCAGGATCCTGGCCGTCCCACGCCTCAAGTTCGTTCGCCAGGTGGTGCTGCCGGGGGCGCTGCCCGCCATCATGACCGGCCTGCGGGTCGGCCTGATGGTGGCCTGGATGTGCGTGGTGGCTGCCGAGCTGATCGCCGCCGGCAGCGGCATCGGTTACCTGATCATGGATGCTAGGCAGCTTTCCCAGTCGGATGTGGTGTTTGTGGGCATGATCACGATCGGTGTCATCGGCAAGCTGATGGACAGCCTGATCAAGCGCCTTGAAAAACGGCTGATAAGCTGGAAGGTCGATTTTGCAGGCAACTGAAGGAGATACACCATGAGTGCAGCAACAGCAGCCAGCAACCTGGTTATCGAAGGACTCAACAAAAGCTATCAGGTCAACAGCGCAGATGTCGTCGCCCTGCAGGGGATCGATCTGGCCATCCGCGAAGGGGAGTTCGTCAGCATCGTCGGCAGCAGCGGGTGCGGCAAGAGCACCCTGCTGCGCATCATCGCCGGCCTGGAGAACGGCTATTCCGGCGAGGTCAGGATCGGCGGCAGCCGGATCGCCGGCCCCGGTCTCGACCGGGGCATGGTTTTTCAGGAGCACCGCCTGATCCCCTGGCTGACGGTGGAACAGAACGTGGCCTTCGGGCTGAACAGTCTGGACAATGGCCAGCGGGACACGGTCGTCCGCGAACACCTGGAACTGGTCGGGCTGGCAGCTTTTGTCAAGGCGCTTCCCCACCAGTTGTCGGGCGGCATGTCCCAGAGGGTGGCCATAGCCAGGGCGCTGGTCAACAACCCGCAAGTGCTGTTGCTGGACGAACCGTTCGGGGCACTGGATGCCCTGACCAGGATCCAGATGCAGCAGGAGATCCTGCGCATCTGGGAAGTGGAACGCACCACCATGGTGCTGGTCACCCACGACATCGACGAGGCCATCTTTCTGGGGGACCGGGTCGTGATCATGTCCAGTCGTCCGGGAACCGTCAAAAAGATTGTCCCGGTGCAGCTCCCGCGGCCCCGGGATCGTAGCAGCTACGATTTTGTCCGGATCCGCAAGGAGATCTATGCGGAGTTCTTTGCCGAAGCGGAGAAAACCTTCGCCTATGCGATTTAAACAAGGGAGAATATAAAAACATGAAGATTCTGCTGATAAACCCGGCCTTCTATGACGGAGATGCTTTCAAGAACCGTTTTGATGACTACATCGACTGGATCAAGGGTGGCAACCTGTATGTGGCCCCTTTCGAGCCGCCGCTCGGTCTGGCCTATCTGAGCGCCTTCCTCAAGGAGCGCGCTTTCGAGGTCAAACTGCTCGACATGCAGGGGCTCCTTATGGACAGTGAGGAGCTGGTCAAGAATATCGCGGTCTACGGTCCTGACCTGATCGGCATTACCGCCATGACCCCCACCATACCTGAAGCGTTGCGGGTGGCCGAACTGGCACGCAAAACGTCGCCTGGAGCCAGGATTGTGCTGGGAGGCGTTCACCCGACCCTCGACCCGGCCAGCGTGCTCACCAGTGACAATGTGGACTTCGTTATCCGCGGGGAAGGGGAGTTCGCCTTTGCCGAACTGGCATCCGCACTTTCGACAGGGTTGTCTGTCAATTCTATCGCGGGAGTGAGCTACAAGGATGCCGACGGCAGCTTGGTCATCAAGGGCAAGGCGCCCCTGATCAAGGATCTGAACAGCCTGCCCATGGCCGATTACGAGGCCTTTCCCATCGAGCGCTACATCGAGCACAACCGCCACCTGCGCAGCATCCGCGGCATCTCGATGATCATCTCGCGCGGCTGCCCCTTCCAGTGCACCTTCTGCGCCGTACACGAAACCATGGGACGTACCTGGCGCATCAAAACTGCGGCCCAGGTGGTATCGGAAATGGTAATCCTCAAGGAGCGGCACGGCATCGAAGGGGTCTGGTTCAAGGACAGCATCTTCAATCTGGACAAGGAATGGGTCAAGGAGTTCTGCCGCCTGCTGATCGAGGCGGACACCGGCATCCAGTGGCAGGCCCTGACCCGTGTAGACCTGATCAACGAGGAACAGATCATCCTGATGAAGCAGGCCGGTCTGACCCAGCTCGACCTGGGGATCGAGACCGGCTCGCCCAAGAGCCTGATCCGGCTGAAAAAGGGGATCACTGTCGAGAGGATCAAGGAGCAGGTGGCCATCGCCAAGCGCCACGTCAAGGCATTCGGCTTCTTTATGATCGGTATTCCGGGTGAGGAAGAGCTGGATGTTCAGCAGACCTTCGAGCTGGCCAAGGTCCTGAATCTGGATCGTTGGACCTGGAGCATCTACAGCCCGCTGCCCGGCTCGGCTCTGTACCAGGATTTGATCGCCGAAGGGAAGATCGAACCGTTCCGGCTCGAATTCAACCAGGTGCATTTTACCGAGGCCTATGAGGGGGTCTGCGACATCCCGCCGCTGCGACTGAAAGAGCTGTACAAGGAGATCAACGACTATTTTTACCAACTACATGCGCAGACAGAATGTCACGATGAATGTATCGACGATGGTGTCTATGCCAATGCCTGATCTGCGACAGGGGGCAATATAGCTCGACATAAGTCGGCTGTTTGTGCTAGCTTTTTCATATGTTTCCATTGAACCGCCTCCATAACGGCCTGTCCCGGCGCCTGTATCGCAGAACCATTGCTTTGGTCCAGCTTCTGGTAATGTTGCTGCTGGCGGTGCCGGTCTGCTGTTATGAACTGGCGCCGGAACAGGAAAAATCCGCCATCAGCCTGACCGCGGGAGCAGCTGATGCTGATCACGATGAATGCCCGTGTTGCCCCGATGAAAACAAGAGCGATGCCGATAACTGCCCGACCTGCAGCTATTGCTCGTACTATGCTCCTTTAACCCCGACACTCTCCACCAAGTATGCCCCTTCAATAGTTCAATTGATTTGCCGTGAACATTTCACGAAATTGCCCGATGTTCATATCCCCATTTTTGTCCCCCCGCAAAACCTCGTCTGATCACCAGCCACCATCCAACTGAACAATAATTACGGCAATCCACGCATTCACGCGTATTCCGCTCCAGGCATTGACTCGGCCCGGTTCCCGGAAGACATGCAGCCATGCTTCGCCGTATTCCGACGCTAACCGTCGCTACACATCAAAGGAGAAATATCATGCATCGCTCAATCCTGCTGTCACTCACCCTGTTCGTTTTCCTGACCATGTCCGCCTTCGCGTCCGAGCCTGCCAAACCCGCCAAGGATCTGCATGGCGCCAAAGACGCCAAGCCGGGCTCTCACGAAGACTGGTGCGGCGAGCACGGGGTTCCGGAATCGCTGGACACCCGCTGCGACAAGTCCCTGATTCCGGCCTTCAAGGCCACCGGAGACTGGGACGACAAGCACGGCCTGCCCAAGTCCCAGTGCAAGAAGTGCAACCCGAAACTGAAGATCGTTCGACCGCCCAAGGGGAGCAAGTGACATGCGTAGTCTTCTGATCCCGGCAACACTCATCCTGCTTGCCGTAGCCCCCGGTTGCGGCAGGCAGGAAGCAGCCAAAGCCCCGGCAGCGGCCAAACCGGCCGCTACCGAGCCCGGGCAGGAAGACCGGGCAGCAGGCCTCTGCAAGGAACACGGGGTGCTTGAATCCCTCTGCACCAAATGCAACCCGAAGCTGGCCCCCATCTTTCAGGCCAAGGGGGACTGGTGCGCCGAACACGGCTTCCCCGATTCGGTCTGCCCGATCTGTCACCCGGAACGGGGGGGCAAGCCGGGGGTGGATGTCAGCAGCGACGACGCTCCGGCGGACGGGACCAAGGTGATCCTGAAGGGCAGAGATACGGCCCGTCTGGCCGGGATCGAGACCGCCAGGGCGCTGCCGGGTCGGGGGAGTGCGGAGATCGTCGCCCCGCTCGTCATCAGCTACGACGCCAGCAGGGTCGCCCAGGTGACTGCCCGTGCTCCGGGGGTGGTCAAACGCGTATCGGCGGACGTCGGCCGTTGGGTGTCGGCGGGCGCGGCGCTGGCCGTGATCGAGAGTGCCGCCGTGAGCGGCGATCAATCGCGACTGAGCGCGGCCCGTTCGCGGGTACAGATGACAGAAGAGAACTACCGCCGTACGGCTGAACTGGAGAAAAAAGGGATCTTGGCCAAAAAGGAGGTTCTGGCTGCACAGCAGAGCCTTCGCGAAGCCGTCGCCGAACTGGAATCGCTGCAGGCCTCCCTGCGCGGGGTGGGCGCCAGTAACGGCAGCGGCGGCCGCTATACCGTCAAAGCGCCCGTCTCCGGGGTGATCACCCAGCGCAGCATCTCGCTGGATCGTTTCGTAGATTCCCAGACGCCGCTCTTCGAGATTGTGGATACTTCGTCCATGTGGGCGGAAGTCGCCCTGCCCGAAGCGGAACTGGGTAGCGTGAAAGCCGGGACGACCGTCGTCATCACGCTGGACGGCCTCGGCGGGCGGGAGTACCGCGGCTCCATCGCCCATATCGCCCCGCTGATCGACCCCCAGACCCGCACCGCCAAGGCCCGCGTCCGCCTGGCCAACCCGGGCGGACTCCTCAGGGCCAACATGTACGGTCAGGCCCGCATCCCGCTGGGCGGTTCCCGGTCATCGTCCGCCGTGCCGCGGGGCGCCGTCCAGCGGGCCAAAGCGGTGAAGCTGGCCTTCGTCCGCCTGGCTCCCAACGAATTCGAAGCCCGGCGGGTCCAGCTGGCAGCGGGTCGCGTCAACGGCGACCTGCTGGAGATCGCCTCGGGGGTCGAAGCAGGGGAAGAGGTGGTCGTTGCCGGGAGTTTCCTGCTCAAGACGGAAACGCTCAAGGACTCCATCGGCGCCGGCTGCTGCGAAGTGGACACTAAATAGCGCTTCGATTCCGCTCAGCGCTCGATTGTTCCCTGAGCGGAGTCGAAGGGAGCTTACCCAGAGGAACTACAATGCTGAATAAAATAATCCACTGGTCCCTCAATCACCGCCTGGTGGTCATCGTGACCTGGTCCGTGGTTGCTGTTCTCGGAATCCTGGCATTCTTAAGGCTGCCGCTGGACGCCTTCCCGGATACGACCCCGGTTCAGGTCCAGGTGAACACGGTGGCCCCGGCCCTTTCTCCGCTGGAGATCGAGCGCCAGGTTTCGGCGCCTCTGGAACAGGCAATTTCGGGGTTACCGAAGCTCAAGGAGGTGCGTTCCACCTCCCGCTTCGGCATGTCCCAGGTGACGGTGATCTTCGCGGATGGGACCGATATCTACCGCTCCCGCCAGGTGGTCATGGAGCGGCTGCAGGGGGTGGCGCTCCCGCCCGGCATTGAAAAGCCGCAGTTAGGCCCGGTGGCCACCGGACTGGGAGAGGTCTTTCACTATCTGCTCACGGCCAAGGACAAGAGCCTGGCCGAGCTCCGCACGCTGCACGACTGGGTGGTGAAACCCCAGATGCGTTCGCTGGCCGGGGTGGCGGAGGTCAACACCTGGGGAGGGGACGAGCGGCGCATCGAGATCGTGGTCGATCCGGAGGAGTTGGCCAAACGCGGCCTGACCATGGATCGGCTGATCGAAGCCGTGGAGCGGAACAACGCCAACGTGGGGGGCGGCACCATCGATCAGGCGGGAGAGTCGACTCTGGTGCAGGGGGTCGCCATCGTCACGACGCTGCAGGATATCGAAGCGACCGTGATCACCGCCAGGGATGGGATCCCGGTGCGGGTGGCGGATGTGGCCCGGGTGGTGGAAGGACGCAAGATCCGCCGCGGCGCGGTGACGGCCGACGGCAAGGGCGAGGCGGTGCTCGGCCTGGGTTTCATGCTGATGGGCGAGAACAGCCATGATGTCACGACGCGGCTCAAGGCCCGCCTGGAGGAGGTCAAAAAGACCCTGCCCAAGGGGGTGGAGGTCGCCAGCGCCTACGACCGGACCTCGCTGGTGGACAAGGTCCTCCGGACCGTGGAGAAGAACCTCTTCGAGGGGGCGATCCTGGTCATCGCCGTGATCTTCGTCTTTCTGGGCAATGTCCGGGCCGGCCTGATCGTGGCCCTGGCCATCCCGCTTTCCATGCTGTTCGCCTTCGATCTGATGCTGCGCTTCGGCATCGCCGGCAGCCTGATGAGTCTGGGGGCCATCGACTTCGGCCTGATCGTCGACAGTTCGGTGATCATGATCGAGAACGCGGAGCGGCGCCTGGCCGAGGATGAAAGCGACCGGAGTATCATCGACGTGGTGCGCGAAGCAGCCATCGAGGTCCGCAAACCGACCATGTTCGGCGAGCTGATCATCATGATCGTCTACCTGCCGATCCTGGCCCTGGAAGGGGTGGAGGGGAAGCTCTTCCGCCCCATGGCGCTGACCGTCATCTTCGCGCTGATCGGTTCCATGGCCATGTCGCTGACCCTCATGCCGGTCCTGGCCAGCTTCAGCCTCAAACGCGAAAAAGAAAAGAGAGAACCATGGCTTGTCCGCCGGCTCAAGGAACTCTACCGGCCGGTCCTGGGCTTCGCCCTGCGCCGGCGCGGCGCCGTGCTCGTCATCGCCCTGGCCTGCCTGGGCGGGGCCGGGTTTCTGGCCACCCGGCTCGGCTCGGAATTCGTACCGCGCCTGATGGAGGGGTCCATCGTCATCAACACCGTACGCCTGGCCAGTGTCTCGCTGGATGAGTCGGTCCGCTACGGCAGCCATCTGGAGCGGGCGCTGCTGGAAAAGTTTCCGCACGAGATCGAGCGGATCTGGACCCGAACCGGCAGCGCCGAGATCGCTACCGATCCCATGGGGGTGGAGCTCTCCGACATCTTCATAACTCTCAAACCCCGTGGGCAGTGGCAGCGCGCCCGCACCCAGGGGGAACTGGTGGCGGCCATGGAGAAGGAGCTCAAATCCTTTCCTGGCATGCGGATGATCTTTACCCAGCCGATCGAGATGCGGGTGAACGAAATGATTGCCGGCATCCGCTCCGAAGTGGGGATCAAGATCTTCGGAGATGATTTTGAAACCCTGAAGTCCAAGGCCAGGGAGGTAGAAAAGGTGGTCAAGGCGATTCCCGGGGCCGCCGACGTGAGCGTCGAGCAGGTCACCGGTCAGCCGCTGTTGCAGGTGGAGGTGGACCGCAACGCCACCGCCCGCTACGGCATTCCGGCCCGGGAAGTGCTGGAGGTCATCCAGGCCCTGGGTGGCCGGGATGTGGGCATGTTGCAGGAAGGAGAGCGCCGCTTCCCCATGGCGGTTCGCCTTGCCGACCGCTATCGGGCAGAGCCGGAGGATCTGGGCCGCATCCTGGTAACCGCCGGGAGCGGGGAGCGCATCCCGCTCTCGCTGCTCACCAGGTTCAAGACGTCCGAAGGTCCCTCCACCATCAACCGCGAATGGGGCAAACGGCGGGTAGTGGTGCAGGCCAACGTGCGCGGCAGGGATGTTGGGAGTTTCGTAGCCGATGTCCAAAAGTCGATCGAGCGTGAAGTCAAGCTGCCGAGCGGTTATTACGTCCGTTACGGCGGGCAGTTCGAGAATCTGCAGCGTGCCCGGCAGCGGCTGCTGATCGTCGTTCCGCTGGCGCTGACTCTCATTTTTGTTCTGCTGTACTTTACCTACGGACGGGTCCTGGACGCTGTGCGCGTCTTCAGCGGTGTACCCTTCGCCGCCGTGGGCGGCATCGTGGCCCTCTGGCTGCGGGACATCCCCTTCAGCATCTCGGCCGGGGTCGGTTTCGTGGCTCTTTCGGGTGTTTCCGTTCTGGGCGACATGGTGCTGGTCTCCGCGGTGCGGGACCTACTCGCCAAGGGGACACCGCTGATCGAAGCGATCCGGAAGGCGGCCGAACAGCGGCTGCGTCCGGTGCTCATGACGGCGCTGGTGGCCAGTTTCGGCTTTATTCCGATGGCGTTGAACACCGGTATCGGCGCCGAGGTGCAACGCCCGCTCGCCACCGTCGTGATCGGCGGCGTCATTTCCTCGACCCTGCTCACCTTGCTTGTGCTTCCTGTGCTGTACGCCGTATTCGGCCGGGCCGAGGCGGCAGATGAAGAGCAAAAATGTGCCAGGAACGTTGAGACAGGTCACTGACCACTCCTCTGGAATCGGAACCATTGCAGGCCTGCTGATCCAGGTCTGTTTATAATATAAAAACCGGGCTGGAAGTGTGTATCCGGTGACGATTGAAATACATGTATATTAAGTCTGTAGACAATATAAAATATGTCTTGACTGTCATTATTTCTTTGGGCTATAGTCAAAACCGTCATCGCACGGAGCTGTTGACTGTTCCGACTACACAGTCAGAGACAGCATTGTGCGCAGGTTGTCGCAAACCGGGCGGGAATTATAATATGAAAGGAGAATGCTCATGCAGACCATAGACCTGCGTGGTGTCAGTTGTCCCGTGAAAATTGCCAAGGCCGGACTGGCTTCGGAGGAGTTGGAAAAGGTGGCAGAGTAACCCGAACGAGCATATATTTTTTAGCAGTTTAGTCTACTAATACTATAGACAAAAACGAGGAGAGAAAAGTGAAAATCAAAAAGTTCGCAACTACCCTGGCAGCCATCGCATTGGCCCTGTCCACGTCAGCGGCCGCCCTGGCCGCCGATGTCACCCTGCTGAACGTATCCTATGACCCGACCCGCGAACTGTACACCGATATCAACAAGTCTTTCGCCACGTACTGGAAGGGTAAAACCGGTGACAAAGTCACGATCAAGCAGTCCCACGGCGGCTCCGGCAAACAGGCCCGGGCTGTCATCGACGGGCTGGAGGCGGATGTGGTCACCCTGGCGCTGGCCTACGACATCGACGCCATCGCCGGTAAGGGGCTGATCAAGCCCGGCTGGCAGAAAGAATTGTCCCACAACAGTTCACCCTATACTTCCACCATCGTCTTCCTGGTGCGCAAGGGCAATCCCAAGAAGATCAAAAACTGGGACGACCTGGTAAAGCCGGGTGTTGCGGTGATCACCCCCAACCCCAAGACCTCCGGCGGCGCCCGCTGGAACTATCTGGCCGCCTGGGCTTATGCCCAACATCTGCCGGGCGGCAATGATGCCAAGGCCAGGGAGTTTGTTGCCAGGCTCTTCAAGAACGTGCCGGTGCTTGACTCCGGCGCCCGCGGTTCCACCAACACCTTCGTACAGCGCGGCCTGGGTGATGTGCTTTTGGCCTGGGAGAACGAGGCCTTCCTGGCTATCAATGAACTGGGTCCGGACAAGTTTGATGTCGTGACCCCTCCCGAGAGCATCCTGGCTGAACCGCCGGTAACCGTGATCGACAAGGTAGTGGACAAGAAGGGCACCCGCAAGGTGGCGGAAGAGTACCTGAAGTACCTCTACAGCGACGAAGGGCAGAAGATCGCCGCCAAGCATTACTACCGTCCGATCAATACCAAGATCCCGACCAGACTGGCCAAAATAAAGAAACTGTATACCATTGACCAGGCCTTTGGCGGCTGGCAGAAGGCCCAGAAAACGCACTTTGCCGATGGCGGCACGTTCGACCAGATCTACTCACCTGCAAAATAACCATGAAGCTATTCAAGCGCCACAACAACGTACTGCCCGGCTTCGGGCCGACCCTGGGTTTCACGGTCTTCTACCTGAGTGTGATCGTGCTGATCCCGTTATCGGCGCTGGTCTTCAGGACCGCCGGCCTGACCTGGGGCGAGTTCATCAGCACCGTGACCGCGCCGCGGGTGCTGGCCTCCTACAAGGTCACCTTCGGCGCGGCCATGGTTGCGGCGCTGATCAACTCGTTCTTCGGTGTACTGGTGGCCTGGGTGCTGGTCCGTTACCGTTTCCCAGGGCGGCGGATCGTGGATGCGCTGGTGGATCTCCCCTTTGCCCTGCCGACCGCCGTGGCCGGCATCACCCTGGCCACCATCTACTCCCCCAACGGCTGGGTGGGGCGCTTT
>JACMKN010000250.1 GCA_014380135.1 Deltaproteobacteria bacterium | reverse complement strand
TAATGATGACGAGGTGGTGGACGCCATTCGCCTGGTTCTGGAGAAGGACCCCTTCGTCAACGCAGCGCAGGTCAGGGTCACATGCCGCAACTATGCCGTGACCCTGGAAGGGATCGTGAAGAGCGCGATCCAGCGCCAGGTAGCTGAGGCAGACTGCTGGTACGTCTTCCGAGTTGACCAGGTCACAAACCTGCTGCAGGTCGGGGAATAGCGCACGGGCGCGGCGACCATTTCCCAGGGGGCACACTGTATGGAAGATCATGGCATCCCGGTCATCAGCTTATCAGGTGAAAAGGGGGGGGATATTCTGCTGTCCCTCTCGGGCCGTTTAACGCTGGAAAACCTGGAGATGGTTGACAGGGAACTCCGCTCGCAGCTGGCCGGCCTGGCCCCTGCATCCCTTACCGTGGACCTGGCGGGAGTGGACTATCTGGACAGCGCCGGGGCGCTTGTACTGGTGCTGCTTGAAAAGGGGGACGGCAGCAGCAGGACCATCCCCCAGCGTTTCGTCAATGTCACCCCGCAGGCGGAGCGGATCATCGCCCTTCTCAACCGGCTCGACCTCAACAGCCAGCACCTGAAATCGGTAGAGCATTTCAGCATCTTTGAATACGCCGGCGAGGCGACCTTCTACATAATCCGCGGCTTCCGCCATATCATGACCTTTTTCGGCGAGTTGCTCGTCGCCCCGTTCCACGCGGTCCGCCACCCCCGTTTAGTCAGATGGGACGCCGTGTTCGTCCAAATGAAGAGGGTCGGGGTGGACGGGCTTCCGATCGTGGGATTGATCAGCATGCTGGTGGGGGTGGTCATGGCGTTCATGTCGGCCCTGCAGCTCAAGCAGTTCGGGGCGGACATCTATGTGGCGTCCCTGGTGGGGGTTGCCATCGTCAAGGAGCTCGGACCGATGATGACCGCCATCATCGTTGCCGGCCGCTCCGGTTCGGCCTTTGCCGCCGAGATCGGCACCATGATGATAAACCAGGAGGTCGACGCCTTGGTCACCATGGGACTCAATCCGGTCAGATATCTGGCGTTTCCAAAAGTGTTGGCCGCCATTCTGGTCGTGCCGCTGTTGACCATGTACTCCTTCATCTTCGGCATCGGCGGCGGCATGCTGGTGGGGGTGTTGGGGCTCGACTTGACGGTCTTCACCTACGTGCAGCAGACCCTGAAGGCCATCTCGACCTTTGAAGTGGTTTCCAGCCTGTTTAAATCAGCAGTGTTCGCAGCCCTGATCGCCGGAATCGGCTGCCAGCGCGGCTTCCAGGCGCGGGGAGGGGCCGAGGCGGTCGGCAGCATGGCCACCTCGGCGGTGGTTTCGGCGATATTTCTCGTCATTGTGGCTGATTCGGCCTTTGCCATTGTGCTGCACTACATCTCAAACTAAGAGGTATCATGAAGCCCGTTTCTTCCAATGAGCCGGCCATATGCGTAGAAGGCCTCGATGCAGGTTACGCTGATAAAGTCATATTCGACAGGCTCAGTTTCCAGGTCGAGAGGGGAGAGCTGTTTGTTATCCTCGGCGGGAGCGGTTGCGGCAAATCGACCCTGTTGCGTCTCCTGATCGGCCTTAAGTCACCATCTGCGGGAAGGATCCTGATCAACGGCGTTGATATCACCACGGCCGACGAAATGGCCATGAATGGGGTGCGGACAGGAATCGGCGTCCTCTTCCAGTCCGGGGCGCTGTTCGGTTCCATGACCCTGGCGGAGAACGTGGCGCTGCCACTCAAGGAATACACCAACCTCTCCCCGGATGCCATCGAACGGGTCGTAGCCATGAAACTCGCCATGGTCAGCCTGGCCGGACACGAAAACCATTACCCCTCCGAGTTGTCGGGCGGTATGGTCAAGCGGGCCGGCCTGGCGCGGGCAATGGCGCTTGATCCATCGATTCTGTTTTTCGATGAGCCTTCCGCCGGGCTCGACCCGATCACCGCGGCCGAACTCGACCAACTGATCAAGGACCTGAACCGGGGGCTGGGTACGACCGTGGTGGTCGTGACCCACGATCTCGAATCGATCATGACCATCGCCGACCGGGTTATCATGCTGGACGGAAAGAAGAAAGGTATCATTGCCGAGGGAGACCCGCGGGAGTTAAAGATGCATTCGCAGGATCCGCTGGTGCAGAGCTTCTTTAACCGGGAACCGCTGAAAACCGTTTTATAAAGGAATTGTCATGGCCAGAAAAAAGTCACTGTATTTCGTAGTCGGGTTCTTCGTCACCGTCGGTACGATCGCCGCCGTGGCCTTGATATTATGGCTGGGTGCTTCGAAGTATCTGCGCAAGGGGGTCAAGTACGTCACCTACTTCGACGAGTCGGTGCAGGGGCTGCAGGTCGATTCCGCCGTCAAGTACCGGGGGGTTGAAATCGGAAGTGTGGATAAGATCCGGGTCGCGCCCGACGACCGGCTGATCGAGGTCGTCATCAAGGCCGACCTGCGCAAGGGGACCGAAAGTCTGCTCGTCTCGCAGTTGAAGTCGGCCGGCATCACCGGTATCGTTTTTGTAGAGCTGGACAACCGGGACCCGAAAAAGCCCGACCGTTCGCCCCGCTTCACATTCAAGGCCGAATACCCGGTCATCCCGTCGCAGCAGTCGGACACCGCGCGGATATTCAGCGAGATCGACGACGTCTACAAGGAGATCATCAAGATCGATTTCGAAGGGATTTCAAACGGTCTGAAGGGCACTCTAAAATCAGTCGAAACAACCCTGTCAAACCCGCGCATAAACAGCATCCTGGCGAATTCCGACAGTGTGCTGGTCGGGCTGGACAAGACCGTTCAATTGACCAACATGAGGCTTGAGGACCGCAAACTGGACGAGATACTTCTGGAAACCAGGGGAGCCGTAACAGATGCCCGAAAACTGATCAAAAGCGTGAAGGATGAACTGCAGGCCCTGAAGCTGGCCGACACGGGCGTCAAGGTCAACCGCATGGTGGAGGGGCTTGAGAAAAAGAGCCGCGCCATTTCCTCCGAGCTGGAAGCAACCAGCGAAAACCTGCGGCAGACAACGGACACCCTCGACCAACTCCTGGAGAGGGTCAAAACGACCCCCTCGGATTTGCTTTTCAGCAAGCCCCCCCTTCCCAGACGCAAAGAATGAAAAAACAGGGAGATGAAAATATGAAAACTCATCCCAGTGAAAAAAGGGTACTCACCGTTACACCGTTCATCCGGCAATGGATCAGGACTCCGATAACGGCAGCCACAATTGCGTTTCTGCTTTCCGGCTGTTTCGGTGGCCAACCGGGACGTATGACGGAACAGTATGCCTTTGATTATGCGCCGGCCCTGCAGCAGGGGTTCGCCACACTGCCGGAGACGATTACGGTCGAACGCTTCGGCGCGGCACAACTGTACAATTCCACCGCCATGGTCTATCAGGATGCGCCCGGCCAGCGCAATCAGTACCTCTACCACCGCTGGCGGGTCAATCCGGCCGACCTGGTGAGCGACTACCTGTTGCGCGACCTGCGCAGCGCCAACCTGTTCCGGGGGGTCTTTCACCACCGCGGTGACGGATCCGGCCGCTATCTGCTGGCGGGGGATATTGAGGAGTTCCTGGAACATATCGACAAGGAAGATCATCGGGCGATAGTGTCTCTCAACGCCACCCTGTTTGATACAGCCCGACCGGGGCTGTCCGACAGGATCCTGTTCCAGAAAGACTACCGGATCGCAGAACCATTCGACGAGCAGAGTCCGGCCGGAATGGCAAAGGGGATGAGTCGGGCGGTGGCACAGATATCGGGACTGCTGTTGAACGACATCTTCAAGGCGGTGCAGGCAACCCGCATGCTTAAACAAGGAGATCAGCATGAATAATAGCAGGTTGGCGGCCATAGATATCTTCAGGCGAGCAATATGAAAGGGAATATGGTAGAGATAAGGAGTCGGGGCTATGATATGTCCCGGCACATACTTTCAACACGGATTATATGCAGCATAACCCTGAAAAAGCGGATAAGTGCGTTAACGAGGGCTTCACATGCTTGATATGATTATTACCAGTCTGTGGACCGGTTTTATCAGTGCTCTGTTCGCCTCCTCTGTCTTTGTGTTTCTGATGTACAGCATGAGACCGAAATTGCAGCTATCTTCAAAAGTGGCCAAGACCGTCTTCGATGGTCAAACCGTCTATGCTTTTAAAGTTATCAATACCGGGAGGAGGGATGCAATTTCACTGGTTGCCGAATTACTTCTGATCCAGCCCGTTGTAGTGGAAGGGGGTATCGGCTATAACATCATAGATATTCCCCTTGTACGCAATAAACTGTTTCACATTCGGCCACTCTCGAAAGTCGGTGATAAATTCGGGGCCGTATTTGAATTTCTTACAATCGAAAACCTGGATGAAGAGTGGAGCAAATATAAGGACAGTTATCTCTTGTTCAGACTGACTGCACAAGATTCAGTGTCTTTGTTTTACCATGTATTTAGTTGTGAGTTCGAATCTCCGGAAAAGGCAATAGTTGCCGGCAGATTCGCCAAGGGTGCAAAAATGGAAATTGCCAATTAGAACGTCACTTACAAAGGAAAACTAACATGAACAAGAGAATAATTATCAGGGCACTATGCTTCAAATTGCTGGGTCTGTTCCTGCTGGTCGCTCTGTCCGCCTGCGGCGGCGGCACAGGCGGCTCATCAAACGACGGCTTCGGCGGCACCCAGTTCGCCTCCGGAACCATCATCGGTTTCGGCAGCATTATCGTCAACGGCATCGAATTTTCGCGCAAGCCCGGCCTGGCGGATGACCGAGTCAAAGTTGGCTTCGAAAACGACGCCAGCGCCAGCGAGAATGGCTTGCGCATCGGCATGACCGTCAACATCAGGGGCACCATCAACAACGCCACCGGGACCGGTGAATACGAAAGCATCGAATTTCAGCCGGAACTCAGGGGTCCACTGGACGCCAACGGTGTTGACCCAACTGCCGCCACGCTGACAATCCTGGGGCGCAAAATCCAGGTCGAGACCAACACCAACTTCGACAGCGTCCGGGATCTGACCGAGATCAATAGCGAACTGTTGGCCGGGCGTCACCCCGAACTGGAGATCAGCGGAAACCTGGATAACACAACCGGTGTCCTGCATGCCACCCGCATTGCCCGCAAGGCGCCTGACTTTAACGCCCTGACGGAAAAAACCATCCAGATCAAGGGTAAGATAACTACCTCCAACGCAGCCGGCGGCACCTTCAGCATCGGCTCTGTCAGTGTGAACTTTTCTCCTGCCGCCTTGGGATCAAATTCTACCATTGCCGATTTAGGCGCCGAATCAGTAGTTGAGGTCAAAGGGATCCTGAACGGTAACGTCATCACCGCCAGCCGGATCGAGAAGAAAAAGGCCGTCGACGCCGGGGTCAATGACAGCGTCAAGCTCAAGGGAACCGCGAACGGCGGAGTCGCAGGCAATACATTCACCATCAGCGGCCCCAACGGGGCGATCACCGTCAATACCGCAGCAGCCTCCTTCCAGAGAGGTGGTGCAGCCGCGACTGCGGCCATCGTAACGGCAGGGACAGCTCTGGAGATCGAGGGCATCCTTCAGAGCGATGGTTCCGTAGCAGCCAGCCAGGTTTCCCTCAAGCCGGAAAAAACCGTCAAAGTGGAAGGTAATGCTGCAGCAGGGGCTTTCAACGCCGGCACCAGCACACTGACCTTGAACGGTGTCCCGGTGACACTTAATGCCGCGACACGTCTGCTGGACAAATCCGGCCAGGCCCTGGATCCAAACAGTATCGCCAGCGGCGATCATCTCCAGATCCGCGGGATGTTCTTCAGCAATAGCGGCAAGGTCACGGCATCCCAAGTTCAGCGCACCTCTGCCAGCGATGTTACCTTCGTCCAGGGTCCGGTCACCGCAGTTGCCAGCCCGAATCTGGCCCTGATCGGAATAGTTTCGGTCGATACCTCCGGCGTCAACCAGATCACCGGTTTCGGGGACCACCGCAGCGTGACGGCGGTTAAGTTCTCCGGTCGGGACACCTTTTTTGCCGCTCTGACCAGCGATGGCTTCAGCGTGGTCAAGGCAAAAGGGATCATGGCCGGGACTGCCATGAACGCCAGCGAAGTGGAGCTTGAACAAGCGCAGTAATAAAAATGAATGCTGGCCCGCGCGGGGCGGGCCAGCATTCATCCATTATCAGACCTATCAATGTCGTACCCGCCGGGGGAATAAACAGGAGCCTTCCTGC
>JACMKN010000249.1 GCA_014380135.1 Deltaproteobacteria bacterium | reverse complement strand
GTGCCGGAACAGCATCTGACCAGCGCCCGCAACGAATTGCAGATTTATGAAGAGAATAACTGTAACTGGCCGCCGCCACTGCCACCCGCCCGGATGCTTGTGAAAAACACCCTGCCGACCGTTTCAATCCTGATTCTGCTGGCGACCTTCCACAACCTGACCCTGCTCGGTTTTTCGATGCCGGGTCGCGGCATCATTGATCTGAACATGATCGGTGCTGCCCATGCCGCCGATATTCTGAATGGCCAATGGTGGCGGCTGGTAACCGCCCTGACCCTGCATGCCGATCTGACTCATCTGCTCAGCAATCTGACGATCGGCGGAGTGTTCATCATCCTGCTCTGCCGGGAACTCGGCTCCGGCCTGGCCTGGAGCCTGCTGCTTGCCTCCGGTATCCTGGGAAACCTGCTCAATGCCTGGATACAGTCGCCGGCCCATCGCTCAGTGGGGGCCTCCACCGCCGTATTCGGCGCCGTCGGCCTGCTGGCCGCCATCAGCATGGTTCGCTACCGGCATCGCCTGCAGCGACGCTGGTTCGTACCGGTGGCAGCCGGGCTGGCACTATTGGCGTTATTGGGGACAGAAGGCAAGCAGACCGATCTGGGTGCGCACCTGTTCGGCTTCGGCAGCGGCACACTTTTGGGTCTGATCTCGGAATATCTGGTCGGAAAATACGGCCGCCCCGGCAGGTTCTTGAACGCCGTGCTGGCTCTTGCCTGCGGAACCATTGTTGTGGTCGCCTGGTGGGCAGCGCTGGAGATGGGTTGAATCGAAAAATGTCTAACCCGCTTTCAAGATTCCATCCGCCACCTGCCGCAGACTCTTGCGCTTGTCCATCGCCATCTTCTGCATGACACGATAAGCATCAGCTTCGGCTATGCGATCCTTTTCCATCAGCATTCCCTTGGCCTTTTCAATGATCTTGCGGTTTTCAATCGTTTCACGCAGATCGTCTATCCGCTCTTTCAGATCTTCGATCTCTTCGGCATGGTGCAGTGCCATCTCTATTGCCGGCAACAGATCCTGCTGCCGCAGCGGTTTGGTTAAAAAAGCGGCAATTCCGCTTTCGGTTGCCCGTTTGACAGTCGCGGCATCATAGGCGTTGGTCAACAGCATGATCGGAATTTTCAGCTTCCTTCTGATCTCGGCAGCGGCAGTTATTCCATCCATTTCCGGCATGGAGACATCCAGAATCGCCATATCCGGAAAACTTCCCAAAGCCAGCTCCACGGCCCTTTTACCGTTACCGCATTCCAGAACTTCCTCAAATCCCAACTCTGCCAGCATGGCCTTCAGATTGGTCCTGATGATCGGCTCATCATCGCATATAAGTATGGTTCTGCCCATTGTGTTCCCTCCCTTGGGGTGAGGCTGATACTGGATGTTTAGCACTAGCCGTGCCAGCACCGCACTAAAAAATCCGGCACTTGTGATAAACCAATCCTGCCATAGCAACATTGACACAGATAGCCCGCGATGATATTAAAGCCATTCATGCAAAACTTTCTTCCATCAAATACCCTGAAACATATTCGACCTGTCGCAGCGCTGGTTTGCATCTGGCTGTTGACCGGTTGTACCAGCCACATTCCCAGAGGCAACCTTCCCTTTCCATTAACCAGCGAAAACTGCGAAGATATGGTCAAGGTTGTAACCGTGCCGCTACCGGTGATCGCCTCAAGCCCCAATGAGGGAATCACCTCCGGTGCGTTGACAGCCTTTCTGATCCACAACAAGCAGGACGAAATCAGCACGCTGCTGGCCCCCCAGGTGAATTACAACGCCAACTTCGGCATAACCGCCTCACTTTACGGAGCATTCTACCCGGTCCCCGGTCGAAACATCGAACTGAACATGTCCCAATCCAGCAAGGTAAACCATGCCTATGAAATAAAGGGCCGGGACATCTCACTGATGGACAAAAAACTTGAGTTGAACGCCAATGCCTTCAAGATTTCCGACGGTTCTTCACGCTTCTTCGGATTCAACGCAAATAGCTCGCAACAGCAGGAAACTAACTACGCCAATGACGAGATCGGCTATAACATTTCAGCCGGCTACCAAATCGGCAAGCACTTCCAGATCTCGCTTGGAAGCCGTTTCCGCGATGTCGAAATCAGGCCGGGCGCAGTCAAGAAAATACCGTATATCAAAAATAAATTTTCTGCGCCTGATGTGCCGGGCATTGATGGATTCACCACCCACGCGCCGCGCATATCGATCTCATACAGCACCCTGAATGACCGGGACACTCCCACCTTTGGCGGCTATGCCCGCTTCACCTTTGAACCGACCATGCAGGCACTGGGCGGTACCGCAGATTACCGTCGCTACGAAGTTGAGGCCAAGGGCTTCATTCCGCTTGATAATGCCCGCTACATCAGCGTATTCCGCCTGATGTACAGCCAGACGCTGGGAAAAAATGTACCTTTCCTGGAGCAGAGTATTCTGGGTGGAGAAACAACCCTGCGCGGCTTCGGACGCAACCGCTTCATAGACAGCAGTTTTTTTCTCTTGAATCTCGAACAGCGCATCCGCCTCTTCCGCTGGGAGGTGTTCAATGTAACCGCCGATTGGGAAGTGGCACCATTCATAGACATGGGTGCGGTGATGGAAGCGCTGGACAAGGCCAACGGCTCCAATTTCGAGCTCAATCCCGGCATCGGTTTCAGGGCAATTGTGCGTCCGAACATCGTGGGCAGGGTCGACATGGGGATCGGGAAAGATGGACCGGCGATCTTCGTAGGATTGGGTTATCCGTTCTGAAGTAAATCATTCAACATTCAACATTCATAATTCATCATTACCCAATTCTTCCCGTAACTGCTGCATGCGGCACATCTCTGCATAGAGCCCCCCTTGTACCAGAAGCTCATCAGCACTACCCTGTTCCGAGATTTTTCCCGCCTTGAGCACTATGATCCGGCCACAGTCACGAAATGCCGAAACACGCTGCGACACGATCAAGACCGTTCGACCGCTATAAAACCGCCCCAGTTCGTTGAGGATTTCCTCCTCGCGACCGGCATCCACCGCCGAAAGCGGGTCATCCAGCAGCAGCAGTGGCGGATCGCCGGCGACAGCCCGACCGATGGCGAGGCGCTGCTTCTGTCCTCCGGAAAGCGTCACTCCTTTTTCTCCCACCTGCGTTTCGAAGCGCTTCGGAAAGGCCTCCACATCCTCCAGAAAACCGGCCTGAGCGGCCGCCTTAATGATCTCACGGTCATGCAGTTCCGGCATCCCGTACCCGATGTTTTCCCCGATCGAGCGTGAGAACAGAAATGCCTCCTGGGGAACAAAACCGATCAGGCGCCGCAGGCTGGCAATCGTTATCGCGTTGATATCGCGCCCGTCGATAAACAGCATCCCGTCCGGGACCGGCAGCAGTCTCGACAGCAGTCGCAACAGGGTTGTCTTGCCGCAGCCCACCTCACCGGTGATCCCAACGGTTTCGCCGGCCCTGATGCGGAATGACACACCATCAAGCACCGTCTTGGCGCCATAGCCAAAAGAAAGGTTACGAAATTCTATTCCCTGCTGAAGCCCGCTGATCGGTTCCGAATCCGCACGGTCCGCAACAGCCGGCTCGGCCTCCAGTATTTCCGCCAATCTTGACATTGACGCCGCTCCACGCTGAGCCAGCGTCAGAATCCACCCCATCACCGCCGTCGGCCAGACCAGCATCGCCAGATAACCGCTGAAAGCCACGAAATCGCCCAGGGTTATCGTATTGCTGATGACCAGGCGGCCCCCCATGAACAGAACGACCAGGGTCCCCGCACCGGTGGCAGCCGCCATGACCGGAATGATCAGACCGCGCAGCCGCGCCAGACGAAGATTGTGCCGCAGGTATCGATCGGCGGTTTTTCCGAACTCTTCCTGAAAATGCTCCTCCCGGCAGTAGGATTTGATCATGCGCACAGCTGAAACCGTTTCTTCAGCCTGGCTTGAAAGCCGCGCCAGCTCCTCCTGTGCCTGTAAAGAGCGCTGAAACAGTCGATGACTGACTTTCTTGACTATCAGCACCATCAGGGGAAAAGGAAGGATCGCCCAGAAGGTCAGCCAGGTATGAATGCGCAGCATCATCGTCACCGCAGCAATGTAGATGATCAGTGTATTGATTGCGCTCATCGCTCCAAAACCGGTCAACATGCGCACATTTGTCAGATCGTTGGAAAAGCGGGACAGTATGTCGCCGCTCCGGCTGGTGGAAAAATAGCCCAGGTCAAGCAGCATCAGCCGTCGGAAAAGGTCGTCGCGAATGCGAAACTCGATGATGCGGGCGGCATTCAGTATCAATGTACGGGAAAAAATGCGGGTGACACAGTGCAGGCTGGCCAGAAACGCGATGATCAGGGCGCAGGCTGCCGGAGACAGGCGAGCCGACGAAGGATTCTGCAGAGCCTCCACGGCCAGCTTCATGAACCAGGGGATCAGCAGGGCAAAAGCACTGGTAAGCAGAAGAAAAGCCGCTCCGCCGGCATAACGTCGGCGGAGCGCATTTATATAGGGTATCAGTCTTGACAGTTTTTCGATATTTCTCATCTAGAACGGAATATCGTCATCCTGGAAGGGAGGTTCCTCATAGTTTCCGCCGCCGGACGGCTCATAGGAGGAATCTCCGCCGCCACTGCGAGCCCCTTCACCTTTGGATGACAAGAACTCTATAGTGTTGCCGACGACTTCGGTTGTATAACGGGTGTTGCCATCCCGATCCTGCCACTTGCGGGTCTGCAGCCTTCCTTCGATGTAAACGGTACTGCCCTTGGTCAAATACTGTCCGGCCAGAGTGGCCTGTTTGTCCCACAGTACGACATTATGCCAATCGGTCTTCTTTTCCCACTCGTTGGTCTGCTTGTTCTTAACGCGTTCACTGGTAGCAATGGAGAAAGTTGCCACCGCCATGCCGGAAGCGGTATGGCGCAGTTCCGGATCTTTACCCAGATTACCGATCAGCATTACCTTATTGAGACTAGCCATAATTCAACTCCTTGTTTTAAAATAATAACGATCAGGCCTGCTGCCCGTTGACAGCCGCCTTGAGAATCTGGCTCGGCTTGAAGCTGAGAATCCTGCGAGCCGAGATTTCAATGGCTTCACCGGTCTGTGGGTTTCGACCGCGTCGGGGACTCTTTTGCTTGACCTCGAATTTACCGAATCCGGAAATTTTCAAATCTTCACCGTTCTCAAGACAACTCTTGATCAGCGAAAAACATCCCTCCACCAAATCGGATGACTCTTTTTTGGAAAATCCGCACGCACTGGAAACTCTCTCAACAATATCCGCCTTTGTCATACATTCCCCCCATTGAAAATTGTACCGGACAATACACGAACCTTTTCAGTAAAGCAAGTTACACAACCGGCGTGACAGCGAAACAGCTTCGGGTCAATAATTTGACATATTCAATCGTTTGACATCTGCAGGTCCGGATTTCTACAGAAATCAATAGGCGCCAGACGACACCCGACAAGGGACTCCGCCGAACTGGTGTACTGACACAGGTGGGCGCCAGCACCAGCGGCATAAAATATGCAAGATGACGTTGCTTTTGACACAATTACTCACAAGGCGGTCTGAATACATAATCCATGGCAAACGGTTCTGTTGAAGCAATAGAGTTGCGCTCATTCCGCAAGAACTCCGATATTTATGTTGCGCTGGGTCTGATCGGCATACTGTCGCTGATGATTATCCCGCTGCCGGCATTTATTCTCGATATTTTTCTGGCGGCTAACATAACGATCTCCCTGTCAATCCTGCTGATCTGCCTGTACACGGTACAACCCCTCGATTTTTCAGTTTTTCCTTCAGTGCTGCTTGTCACGACCCTCTTCCGCCTGGCACTCAACATCGCCTCCACCCGCCTGATACTGCTGCATGGCAGCGAAGGGGCCGAGTCGGCCGGTGCGGTCATCAAGGCCTTCGGACAATTCGTGGTGGGCGGCAATTATATTGTCGGTGCCGTTCTCTTCCTGATTCTGGTGGTCATAAACTTTGTAGTTATCACCAAGGGTGCCGGACGCGTCGCCGAAGTTGCGGCCAGATTTACCCTGGATGCGATGCCGGGCAAACAGATGGCTATTGATGCCGACCTCTCGGCCGGCCTGCTGACCGATAAAGAGGCCAAGGTCCGTCGCCTCAAGATATCGCGCGAGGCAGATTTCTACGGCTCGATGGACGGCGCCAGCAAGTTTGTCCGCGGTGATGCGGTTGCCGGCATCATGATCGTATTGATCAACATCTTCGGCGGATTGATCATCGGTGTCTGGCAACAGGGCATGCCTCTGATGAATGCCCTGGCCAACTACACCCTTCTGACCATCGGCGAAGGGCTGGTGGCCCAGATTCCGGCTCTGATCATCTCCACCGCCGCCGGCATTCTGGTGACACGTTCCGCCGATGAAAACAGCTTCGGACATGAACTGACCGGCCAGTTTCTGAATTATCCCAAGGCGTTTTATGTTGCATCCGGCGTAATGTTCCTGTTTGCCCTGATCCCCGGCTTGCCGCATTTTGCCTTTCTGCTGATTTCCGGTCTAACCTTTCTGATCGGGAAAACGGCCCGCGAGAAGGCCCAGATCGTCGAGGAGGCCGCTGCGCCTGAAGCGAGCGCCGGTGAGGAATCGATTGATCAGGCGTCAAATATCCGTCCCCTGGATGTGCTTGAACTTGAGGTCGGGTATGGCCTGGTGCCAATGGTTGACGCTGCTCAAAACGGCGAACTGCTGGAACGCATCCGTTCGATACGTCGCCAGACTGCCCAGAAAATGGGTTTTGTTGTTCCACCGATCCATATCCATGACAATTTGCAACTCAAACCGTACGAATACAACCTGCTCATCCGTGGCGCACGGGTTGGCGGCAGCGAACTGACCGGTCAGTACCTGGCCATGGATTCCGGCGGAGTCACCGCCAGCCTGCCGGGCATGACAACCAAGGAACCGGTCTTTGGCCTTCCGGCGGTCTGGATACGGGGTGAAGAGCGCGACCTGGCCCAGGTCAACGGCTACACCGTGGTCGACAGCACAACCGTTGTGGCCACCCACATCAGTGAAATTATCAAGCGCTATTCGCATGAACTGGTCGGCAGGCAGGAAATGCAGCAACTGCTAGACAATGTTGCGGTCAGCGCCCCCAAGGTGGTTGACGAACTGATACCGGGACTGCTGAACCTCGGCACGGTACTGCGGGTCGTCAAAAACCTGCTCAAGGAAGGGGTCTCGATCCGGGACATGCGCACCATTCTGGAATCTCTGGCCGACTATGCCTCGCTCACCAAGGATCCTGACGTGCTGACCGAGTTCGTCCGTCAGGGCCTGGGACGATTTATCGTTGATCAGTACAAACTGGAAGAAGACACCCTTTTTCTGATCACAATGGACCGCGAGATTGAAGACCTGATTGCCGAAGCGATCCAGCCCTCCGATCAGGGGAGTTTTCTGGCGATTGAGCCGGCCACCGCCCAGCAGATTATCGCATCCGTCCGCAACATGTCCGAACGGTTTGGCATGAGCGGAGCCCAACCGGTTCTGCTGGCCTCGCCGTCCATCCGCCGTCACGTTCGCAAACTGATCGAACGCTTTGTACCGCATATGGCGGTGCTGTCACACAACGAGATACCGCAGAACGTCAAAATTCAGTCACTAGGGGTGGTAAGCTTAAATGCTGGTTAAAACCTTTCAAGCGACAAGCATGGCCGAGGCGTTGCGCATGGTCAAGACTGAACTCGGTCCGGAGGCGATGATCCTTTCGACAAAGAAAGAGAAAACCGGCGGATTCCTGGGCTTTTTCAGCAAGCAGGTCTACCGGGTGACCGCTGCCATTGACCCGGCCCGCAAACCTGCCCCTCCACCGGCCATGCCGGCGGCCTACCGGGAAACCCCGGTACGCGAGCGCACCGCCCGGGAAGAGATGGAAAGTTCCATGCTGGCCCCTCTGGCGCGTGAGCTGAAAGACCTGCGTGAGAAGGTAGATGTCCTTGCCCGGCGCGGGGAAGAAGCCCGCAAGGAAGACACACCTGCCGATGGCGACCAAACCTCCGGCCAGCAGGAGAGTGGTTTCAACCTGAAAAACATCCCGCGCTCCGACCTGGAAGAGATCAAAAAACTGCTGCTGGCAACACTGACCAAGAGCCAGGAAGGGATCGTAAAGACCGTTGAATGGCCGTCAGCCGACATAACAAACCCTTCAGAAGCACCCTCCGGAGAGCAACTGCTGCCCGAAGGATCTCCACTGGCCAGAGAATTGGCTAAAAGCGGTGTTTCGACCGACCTGATCCGCACGATTATCGACACACTCAATGCTTTGCCGCCCCAGAGTGAAAGCCAGAGCATCAACGGCCGTCTTGGAGAAACACTGGGACGGTTGATCAAATTTGCCGGGACCCTCAAACTCAAGAAAAATTCTCCGCGCATTATTGCTCTGGTCGGACCAACCGGCGTCGGAAAAACCACCACCACCGCCAAGCTGGCCGCCATGCATGCCCTTAACCGAGGCAACAAGGTGGCACTGATCACTATGGATATTTTCAGGGTGGGTGCGGTGGAACAACTCAAAACCTATTCCCGCATCATGGGCATCCCGCTGGAGGTTGCCTCAACCCCCAAAGAACTCGAAAAAGCGGTTGAGAAACACTTGGCTTGTGATCTGATTGTTATTGACACCGCCGGGCGCAGCCACAAGGATAAGGAAAAGCTGGACGAGATGAAGAGCTTTCTTGAGCACAAGATTCCGATCGAAGTTTACCTCTGTCTCTCGGCAACTACTAAAGACATTGATCTTGAAGAGATTTTACACCGTTTCAGCATCTTTAAAATCAGCAAGGTAGTCTTCACCAAGATTGATGAAAGTGAGAGTTTAGGGAACATGGTCAACTTACTGATGAAGGACAATCTGCCTATCGCCTATTTTACAACCGGCCAGCGCGTGCCGGAGGATATTGAAGTTGCCACATCCGCCAAACTGGCTGACTTGATCTTGCGGGAGGGGGTTTAAATGAGCATTGTAGCCGGAACGGGAGACCAGGCTGACACCCTCCGCCAGATGGCCCACAACGCCAAGAAGAATCAGCAGGTTGATGCCTCCTCTCAGAGTGGGCTGGCAACCGGTCAAGGAATCAGGGTTATTTCGGTTACCAGCGGCAAAGGCGGGGTGGGCAAAAGCAATGTCGTTTCCAATCTCGCCATCGCACTTTCAGCCCAAGGCAAAAAAGTGCTGCTGATCGACGCCGATCTGGGACTTGGCAACCTGGACGTGCTGTTGGGACTCACTCCAACCTACAACCTGAATCATGTCATGAGTGGCGAAAAAACCGTCCTGGAGATCCTGATCGATGGTCCGGCCGGTATCAAGATCATCCCGGCCGGCACCGGTGTCCAGGAACTTACCAGCCTGGGACAGCATGAAAAACTGAGGCTGCTTGACGAACTCGACATGCTGGAGGAACAGTTCGACTTCCTGATTATCGATACCGAAGCCGGCATCTCCGAAAATGTCACCTATTTTACCGTTGCCGCCCAGGAAATCTTCGTGGTGGTGACGCCTGAGCCGACCTCGATAACCGATGCCTATGCCCTGATCAAGCTTCTGGCAACGCGTTACTCGGAACACCACTTCAAGGTGTTGGTCAATATGGCCAAGGACAGCGAAGACGCTCTTGAGGTGTTTCGTAAACTTGCCAATGTGGCGGGTCGGTTTCTTGACATCTCCCTTGATTATCTGGGATGCGTCGTCAAGGATGAGAAGGTCGTCGAGGCGGTCAAACGGCAGAAGGCAGTTACTGAACTGTTTCCGGATTCAGAGGCCTCGGCCTGCTTTACCACGCTGGCACGCCGGGTGATAGAGAACAAGCGCCAGAGCGGAGTCAAGGGCAATATCCAGTTCTTTTTCAGGCGAATGATGGACAGCCAGGGAGATCAGTAGAACATGGCCGCAGATCTCGGAGTTGTAACAGACAGGCGTCAAAAACGGGTCGAAGTTGCGACGGACAGACGCCAGGACCAGGTTCGCGAGCAGCTGATCGTAGACCACATCCCGCTGGCAAACTATCTGGTAGGCAGAATGACGGTCCATCTGCCGAAGCACCTCGATCAGCAGGACCTTTTGAGCGCAGCCATGATCGGCCTGATTAATGCAGCTGACCGTTTCGACCCCACGCGGGGTGTACTATTCAAAACCTTTGCCGAACAGCACGTGCGCGGAACAATTCTGGATGAGTTGCGTTCGTATGATGTTCTCAGTCGTTCGATGCGAGACAAGTACAAACGGCTGGCTAAAGAGTTGCGCAGCCTTGAACACCAGCTTGGGCGCAATCCGACCGGTGAAGAGGTGGCTGCTGCACTTGCTATCAGCCTGGATGACTATTACCAGCTGCTGGATGACGTGCATGTCTTCAACTTCATCAGTCTGGATGACAGCTGGGAAGACGATGACGGCAACCCGCTCTGCCTGGCTGATGTATTATGTGAAAGCGAGGCCAAGAGTCCCCAGCAGCAGGTCATGATGATGCAAATGACCGATGCATTGGGACAGGCCATTGAATCTTTGCCGGAAAAGGAACGTCTGGCGGTAACGCTATATTACAACGAGGATTTCAATCTGAAAGAAATTGGCGAAACGTTGGGACTGACCGAATCCCGCATTTCGCAATTGATAAGTCAGGCCATGGTCAGGCTGCGCAGTCGCCTCAGGCTGCATAAGAACTAACCGTTTTCATTAACGCACTTATCCTGTTTATAAGGACTCGGAGGAGAATTAAATGAACAGTGGAATGTATGCAGCCGTTTCAGGAAACCTGGCAGCCATGCGGCGGCTGGATGTAATCAGCAACAATCTGGCCAACGTCAATACGCCCGGTTTCAAGAAGGACAAGATGGCTTTCGAGGGGTTGCTGGCCGGCGCCACGAATCCACCGGCGGTACCCCAGGGCAGCACCGCCGACCCGATCCTGCAGAAGGAAAACATGTATATAGACTATTCCAGCGGCCCGGTCAGCCAGACCGGGAATACACTTGACCTGGCGCTGGACGGGGACGGATTCTTCGCCGTTGCCACGCCTGAAGGAACGGCCTACACCCGTCAGGGCAACTTTCGCCTGTCGGCCGACGGCACCCTGGTGACCTCCGATGGATATCCTGTGCAGGGACAGGGGGGTGGAGCAATTCACATCCAGGGCAACCGGATCGAGATTGATGCCAAAGGGGCGATAACGGTTGACGGCGCTCCGGCCGGAACGATCTCGCTGGTTGATTTTGACAAACCCTACAACCTGACCAAGACCGGCAGCACCCTGTTTGTGCCGGCCGACCAGCAGGCGCCCCGCCAGAGCGGCACGACCCAGATTCGCCAAGGGCAGCTGGAGGGTTCAAATGTCGAGAGCATCTCGGAGATGGTGCAGATGATCGAAACCAACCGCTATTTTGAAGCCTGTTCAAAAGTCATCAAAGGCTATGATGACATTGCTGCCAAGGCAGCCAATGAGCTGGGTAGAATCTAGACGTATCTATAGAACAGCACAAGGAGTCTGACAATGATTCGAGCACTTTGGACCGCCGCCTCAGGCATGCAGGCACAGCAGAAAAACATCGACGTCGTAGCCAACAACCTGGCCAACGTCAACACCACCGGCTTCAAGCGCAGTCGGGCTGACTTTCAGGATCTGATGTACCAGAACCTGAAGTCCACCGGGGCCCCCGCTACTAATGCCACCCAGGTTCCGACCGGCATCCAGATCGGCCTCGGCACCCGACTGGCTTCGGTCACCAAGATTTTTTCACCGGGGGATTTTTCCCAGACCGGTAACGAACTGGACATCGCCATTGAGGGTGACGGTTTTTTTCAGATACAGCAACCTGACGGCACAACCGGCTATGCCCGGGCCGGAGCCTTCAAACGGGACAGCCAGGGAAGAGTCGTCACACCGGAAGGTAACCCGCTGCTGCCGGAAATCGTCATCCCCAGCAATGCCACCAAGATCAACATAGGCAGCGACGGCACCGTTTCCGTACAGCAGGCCGGGCAAAATGCCCCCACCACCATAGGAAGCATTCAGCTGGCGTCGTTTTCCAACCCGGCCGGACTTTCCGCTCAGGGTAAGAATGTCTATCTGCCTTCTGACTCTTCGGGAACCGCCACAACCGGGACACCCGGACAGAACGGACTCGGCTCGGTCTCCCAGGGGCTTCTGGAGATGAGCAACGTTAACGTGGCCGAGGAAATGGTCAACATGATTGTCGGCCAGCGGGCCTATGAAATCAATTCCAAAGCGATTACGGCCTCGGATGAGATGCTCCAGACGGCCAATAACCTGAAACGATAGAACTGGACCTGACTCCTCATGAAACACCTACTTCCCCATGTATTCATTATGTTCTTGATTCTGGCGATTTTCTCACCCCGCCAGGCACTGTCAGCGACCGACCGCGAACGTGAAGTCCGTGAAGTTGTTACTGCCTTCGTTACAGCCCGCACCGCCGATATGGGGTGGGACGTTCACATCCGTCGGGTCACATTTTCCGATACCCTGAAACTTCCGGAAGGAGCGATTGATTACGAAGTGGTCGCTCCGCAGCAATGGGAAGGGTGGGGCAACGCCAGCATGGCTGTGCTGGCCCGTCAGAATGACCGGATGGTACGAAACATTCCGGTGCGGATAGATGTGGAAGCAAAAACCGACATGGTGGTGACACTTCGACAGATCGAACATGGCTCGACCATCACCGCCGACGACCTTGTCCTGCAGAATCGCGAAATATCTCAAAGCTCCAGTCGTGCATCCCGCAGGATTGAGGATATTGTCGGCAAAAAAGCCCGCACGACCCTGAGGGCCAACCAACCGGTCCGCACGGATCAGGTTGAAAAGGTGCCGTTGATCAAATCCGGTCAGATGGTGATGATCATCGCCGAAAATGAGGTCATCAAGATTTCTGTGGCCGGCAAGGCGCGCAGTTCCGGTGCGGAAGGGGATATCATCACCGTGCAGAGCCAGAACTCCTTCAAGGAGATACCGGCCAGGGTTCTGAACGCCACAACCGTTCAGGTGGCATTTTGAATTTTACCGAGGGACAAAAATGAAGCGCATCGTATTACCATTGCTAATGCTGACACTGCTAGGGTGCACCGTGGAAAAGACCCATGTCAAAACCACCGGCGCTGACGAACAATTGCCGAGGCCGATTGCCGATTATTCCAACGGTTCCATCTGGCAGGCCTCATCTGGCAGCATGATCGAAGATCTGAAGGCCCGCCGCAGGGGCGACATAGTTACCATCGTTATTACCGAAACCGCCAGCGCCTCCAAAGAGGCCAAGACCGATACCAAGCGCGGCACATCGATCAATGCCGGTATCCCGAATTTCATGGGCCTGGAGAGTGTCGGTCTGCTGAAAAACAATATTGGAGATCTGTCCAAGCTGATCAGCGCCAACGTGGACTCGAAATTCCAGGGTTCCGGCTCGACCTCCCGGGCCGAAAACCTGAAGGCCACCATGACCGCCCGTGTGCTTGACGTTCTCCCCAACGGCAACATGCTGATCGAGGGGCGCCGCAACATCAAGGTCAACAACGAGGATCAGGAAATCATTCTGGAAGGTACGATTCGTCCGCGTGATATCGGCGCCGACAACGTAATCAACTCGATCTTCATTGCCGACGCACGCATCAGCTATGCGGGTCGCGGCATCATTTCCGATCGCCAGAGTCCCGGCTGGCTGATGAATATTGTCGACAAGCTCTGGCCGTTCTGACGCGCTTTTACTATCGTATGTCATAGAAAAAGGTAACCCCAATGAAGATCATCAACAGCATCATTATCTGTGCAATGCTACTGTGCTTTACAACCGGCGCCCACGCCATCCGCATCAAGGATATCGCCTCATTCGAGGGGGTGCGGGACAACCAGCTGGTGGGTTATGGCCTGGTGGTGGGACTGAACGGAACCGGTGACAGTGATCAGACCAGGATCCAGATCCAGTCAGTCGTCAACATGCTTGAGCGTATGGGCGTCACCACCTCGGTCAATGACATCAAGGTCAAAAATGTGGCAGCGGTCATGGTGACCGCAACCCTGCCGCCCTTTGCCAAGCAGGGCAACCGACTGGATGTACTGGTGTCATCCCTGGGTGACGCCAAGAGCATCGCCGGCGGAACGCTGATCATGACACCGCTGAAAGGCGCCGACAATCAGGTTTACGCCGTGGCCCAGGGATCGGTATTAACCAACTCGTTTGCCTTTGGTGGCCAGGGGGCAACCGCCCAGAAGAATCACCCGACCGCTGGCCGGGTAGCCAGCGGAGCACTGGTGGAACGGGAGCTTCCCAATGCGCTGACCGGCAAGTCGGTGCTGCATCTGAATCTTGACACCTCGGATTTCACAACCGCCTCCCGCATCGTGACCGCCATCAATGGCAAGTTCAATGCCACGGTTGCCACAAGCCGTGACTCAGGCTCGGTGACTCTGACCATACCGGAATCTTACAACGACCGCACCGTCGAGTTCATCGCGGCCCTGGAGAGCCTGGAGGTCAAACCGGACGTACAAGCCAAAGTCGTGCTGAATGAGCGCACCGGCACAATTGTCATGGGCGAAAACGTCCGCATCTCCACCGTGGCTGTCACCCACGGCAACCTGTCGCTGGTTATCAAAGAAACTCCCCAGGTATCCCAACCGGCACCGTTCAGCAAAACCGGAAAAACCGTGGTCGTGCCGCGCACCGACCTGAAAGTCGAGGAAGAGAATCGACGTCTGATGGTCATGCAGGAAGGGGCCAGCATCGGAGATGTGGTGCGGGCCCTCAATCTGCTGGGAGTCACGCCGCGCGATCTGATCAGCATTCTGCAGGCCGTCAAGGCCGCCGGGGCACTGCAGGCCGAGCTTTCGATCATTTAACGCTCAACCTCCGGCGAATCAGGACGATAAGGACAATATGGACGTCATCGGCACTACAACTATTCCGGACACTTCTGACGCTGCCGCCGTCAAGGCCCGTCAGCTTCAACGCCAGAGCCAGTCCGGCGGCGGACTGAGTGAGAAGCAGCGCCTGCAGGCCAAAAAAGTTTCCCAGGATTTCGAGGCTCTGGTGGTCGGCATGATGCTGAAATCGATGCGCGAAACGGTCGGCAAGGACAAACTGACCGGCGGCGGACACGGAGAAGATGTTTATCGATCGATGCTGGACCAGGAATACGCCGCCGTCTCCGTAAAAAATGGTGGCGGCCTGGGGCTGGCCAAGATGATCGAAAAAGACATTATCCGCCAGGAAAGTCGCAAGATCGCACCAAAGATTGATCATCACGAGTAGCACAGTCAATTTCGGAGTTGTAAATCATGGAACTTAAACAGTTATTGGATACGGCCGCTGTTCAGTCGGGGCTTTTGAACGAACTGCTGACGGTGCTGGAACGGGAGACCGCCGAAATGGGAGATATCAATATCAGCGGAATGTCCGCCTCCAATCTGGCCAAGGAAGAGCTGATCAATAAAATTGCCGGACATGCACCGCTCATGCAGCAGGCCCTTTCCGGGTTGGCCGCTCGTTATGATCTGGCCGCCACGACTTCCCTGAAGGGCATCGCAGATCATCTGGCAAAAAGAGGAAGCGGAGGACTACTGTTGAAACAGCAGCAGTTGGCCAGGACGGCTGATCGAATTCAGCAGGTGGCCGCCTTGAACCGGGAAATTGCTGAACGGTTCTCGTCAACAGTAGCAACATCCCTCACTCTTATCACCCGCCTGATCAACCAGTCCAACGTCTACGGTGCATCGGGCGGATACCAGCAGCATCCGACAGGCGCAGTAATGATCAACAGGGAGGCCTGACATGGGACTAAGTGCGGCTAT
>JACMKN010000248.1 GCA_014380135.1 Deltaproteobacteria bacterium | reverse complement strand
CGGGGAAGGGACCGGCCTGGGGCTGTTTGTGACCAGGACTCTGGTGGAGCAGGATGGTGGGCTTATTGAAGTTGCCAGCCGACCGGGTGAGGGGGCCTGTTTCAGTATTACCTTTGATGTCGCCGAATAATCCGGCGGCACAGGATTCATAACAAAAGGCCGCTTTCCCGATCTATCCGGGAAAGCGGCCTTTTTGTGAATATTGTGCAATTGCTCTAAGTCGGTTCTTCCAGCCTGTCTTCCAGCAGCGGAATGATCACGACCTTGATCTTGCCCTTGCCCAACAGACCAATCTTTTTGGCGGCGGCGCGGGAAAGATCGATGAAATGGAACCGTTTCGGGGCACAGCGATCGTTGATGGTGACGTGGACTTCCTGCCTGGTGGCCGGATTAAGCACTCTTACGACTGTGCCCAGCGGCAGGCTTTGGTGGGCGGCGGTCATCTTGTCGGGGTTATAGCGATGACCGGATGTTGTGCGACGCCCCTCGAAACGGCGGGCGTAATATGAAGCAACGCCTTCGACCGACTCGAATGAGCTGCTTTTCTGCAGCAGCTTTTCCAGCAGGGGCCCTACTTCGGACCAGGCCTCTGCTGTTGGCAGCGACAAGGCAACCGCAGCAATAAACATGGCTATCGTACTGAAAAATGGACGGTTCATGAGACCCTTTATACAGCACTAATGCGCTCCGGTCAAGTTTTGCTCAGATATTCGCCGATCGCCTCTTTGAAACCCCGCGCTTTAAACCCGAAAATTGTCTGCCAGGAACCGTCGCAGACACTCTCTTCCAGCAGCATTTGCAGCTGATCCATCGTGATCGGAAATAGAGGAATGTTCTGCATGATTGGAATGATCAGCTGCATCAACCCCAGTGGCGCGTGCGGTTTGAACGGCGCCGTACGCCCCAGGGCGGCGGCAATCGCATCCAGCAACTCTTCATAGCTCAGACAGTCATTGCCGCACAATTCATAGGCCTGCCCGGCCGTTTCAGGCTTTTCCAGCGCCAGGGCAAAACAGCGTGCCACATCATCGGCATGGATCGGCTGCAGGCGGTATTTGCCGCTTCCGATCACCGGCATGACCGGCGTCATCCGCAGCTGTGCCGCAAGCATGTTGACAAAGGAATCCTTCGGCCCGAAGATCAGCGAAGGGCGAAAAATCGTCCACTCCAGTTCAGAGCCGCGCACCAGTTCCTCGGCCTGCCATTTGCTCTTGTGATAATCGGACACGGCATTGGAGCGGGTTCCCAGGGCGGACATCTGCAGATAACGGCCGACGCCGCCTTTCCGGGCGGCTGCCAGCATGTTGGCGGTCGCCTGTACATGCAGCTTTTTGAATGTAATATCCTTGAATGGAGACTCGCGAATAATGCCGACCAGGTTGATGACCGCATCGCAACCCCTGACAGCCTCTTCAAATGTTTCCGGCCTGCTTACGTCCCCTTCGATTTGTTCGATGCCCTCGCTGACCGGTCTGCGTCGATGGGTCAGCAGGCGCAGTTCGTGCCCCCTGCCCAAAAGCTCACGCATCAGATGTCCACCGACAAAACCGGTGCCGCCGCTGATGAATATTTTCATGGTGTCCTCCTCTCAGGCCGGCAATTCGTGCGGATTTTCCAGCAGGCGCTTGAGTTCGTTCAGAAAGCCGGCCGCATAGACTCCGTCAATGATGCGATGATCACAGGAGAGCGTTGCGGTCATCAGTCGTCCGATATCCAGGTTTCCGCTGCGGGCCACAGGCCGGTCAGCCACCTGGCCTACCGCCAGGATACCGGCCTGGGCCGGCATGATGATCGCGGAAAAGGAGCTTACGCCATGCATCCCGAGATTTGATACGCTGAAGGTGCCGCCCGAGATTTCATCCACCGTAACGCTGCCGGCCCGTGCCCTGGCTGCCAAACGCACAACCTCATCGTTCAGTTCCCGGGCTCCCCTGTTTTCGGCTCCCTTGATTACCGGAACAATAAGACCTCCTTCAACCGCTACGGCAAATCCCAGGTTTACCTTCGCATAACTCAGGAGGCCTTTATCTGTAAAGGCGGCATTCAGTCCGGGGTGCTTGACCAGGGCGGCCGCGACGGCGGCCATTATCAGGGCGTTAAGTGATACCGCCACACCCTCGTTTTTCAAATTTCGCACAACCTTTTCGGCACGCCCCATCTCAACTTCGATCGAGACGTAAAAATGCGGGATCGTACACCACGAATCTGCCGTGACCCTGGCGATTGCCGTCCGCATGCGGCTGAGCGGTTCCGCAGCGCTAGCCTGAACGGCAGCTTCAGTCTGCATCTCTTCACCAGAGTCGGCAGTCGCTACGAAGCCCGCTTCAGCCTGCATCGCTTTGATTCCTGGCAACTGCTCCAGATCTTCCAGCAGAATCCTGCCCTCCGGGCCGCTGCCGCTGATTTTTGCAAGGTCGATTCCCAGTTCGGCGGCGCGGTGACGGACAATCGGCGCAGCTTGTATGGCAGGGGTGTGCTCATGCTGCTCCGGCATCGGAGAAAGGGGTATTACGGCTGGGGCCGGT
>JACMKN010000032.1 GCA_014380135.1 Deltaproteobacteria bacterium | reverse complement strand
TATCTGGAGCGCATCGAGCGCTTCATCGGCAAGAAACTGCCGGAACTGCAGATCGCCGGGCATGAGCCGACGACGACCCTCCGCAAACCGGCCGGTCGCAGCGGCGCCCCAAGGAAAAGCGGCCCCGGAGCACCCGGTGGCCGATTCGGCAAGCCGGCCGGCGGACGTGACGGCCAGGCAAAATCGTGGGGAAATTCGGCAAAACCTGCCGGAAGTGCTCCACGCAGCACACCCCGGCACGAGCCGGTAATCGAGTACCGTTCCAGACGCCCACAGGTGTAATACTGGCGAAATAATCTGATTTTGTTTAACAACAAGACCTCCGGGGTTTAAAACCCTCGGAGGTCTTGTTGTTTCTGTTTCAGTCAAAAACGGGCACCCGCAAGGGGATGCCCCTACGCAATAGATTTTGTATCCAGTCTTCCCTTCAACTGTCCGCAGGCCGCCGAGATATCCCCGCCGCGGCTGTCGCGGGTGATAACCGTCACATGCCGATCGATCAGGTAGCTATGGAAGGCGTCGATGGCCGCCTGCGTTGGTGCTTTGAAGTCACATCCTTCATGTTCGTTGAAGGGGATCAGGTTGACCTTGTTGGGTATATCGCTGATCAGCCTGAGCAGTCGCTTGGCATCTTCCAGCGAGTCGTTTATCCCTCCCAGCATCACATATTCGAATGTCACCTTGCGGCGGCCGGGCAGCGGGAATTCCTTGCAGGCTTTCAAAAGCTCCTTGAGCGGATAGCGCCGGTTAACCGGCATGATCCGGTCGCGCAGTTCGTCGGTCGTGGCGTTCAGTGATACCGCCAGATTGACATTCGGAATTTCCCGTCCCAGCCGTTCCATCTCCGGTACCAGACCACAGGTGGAGACCGTCACGCGCCGGTTGGATAGCTGCAGGCCATTGCCATCAATCATGATCTGGATGGCCGGAATGACGTTGTCAAGGTTGTGCAGCGGTTCGCCCATACCCATCATGACGACGTTTCTGATCTCTTCTCCGCTTTCACGCACATCATGCCGGATGGCCATGATCTGGTTGACGATCTCGGCCGTCGTCAGATTGCGGGTCAGCTTGAAGGTGCCGGTCAGACAAAATTCGCAGGCCATTGCGCAGCCGACCTGGGACGAAATGCAGACGGTGTTGCGCCCCTCGATCGGTATCAGCACCGATTCGACCGCCAGACCGTCTCCCAGGTTGAAGAGGTACTTGCGGGTGCCGTCGCTGCCCACCTCGATCGCCTCCGTTTTCAGGTTGCTGATACAGGCCGTTTCAGCCAATTCCTTGCGCAGATCTTTCGAGATGTTGGTCATCTCCTCGAAAGTGCCGGCATCATGCTGATAAATCCATTTGAATATCTGGTTGGCGCGGAAACGCTCTTTACCCTGTCCCTGAAGGAACTGTTCAAGAGCGGGCAGGGTCAGGTTTTTCAGGTCGGTCTTCTCGTTCATTTGTTATCGGTCTGACTTTCGTTTGGATTGTTTGGGACAGCCTCAGATGGTTGGGGTGCTTCGTCCTGTTCAGTAGGTTCCTTCATTTCCTGATCATCTTCAAGCGGCATCTCGGACGGCTCCTGCCTGGCTGACGACGGTGCTGCAAAGGTCGGTGGAACACTGATTACGGCATCCACCTTCTGCTGCATGCGCCCCACGTTGGGTGACTGCGCCAGGGCCGCCTGATATTCCCCTTCCGCCAGAACGCCCCTCTGGCGCAGCAGTCTCAGGATCATATCGGAGCGTTTCAGCACCTTGCCCAGATTCTTGTAGGGGTTGTAGGCCAGACGCGGCCCGGGCAGCATCGCCGCCAGAAAGGCGCATTCGCGCGGGGTCAGCTCTGACGGGGACTTGCCGAAATAGTAACGCGCCCCATGTCCTATGCCGTAGACCATCGGCCCCAGTTCGACCACATTCAGGTAGAACTCGATGATGCGCCCCTTGGTCAGTTCCTGCTCCATGCGGTAGGCCAGGTAGATCTCCTTGACTTTGCGCGTGATGGTTTTTTCGCGGGAGAGGAACAGGTTCTTGGCGGTCTGCTGGGTGATGGTGGAAGCGCCGCGCTTGAGGCTGCGCTTCTCCAGATCGTACTTGATGGCATTCTTGATGGCCTTGACGTCAAAACCCTCATGTTTGTAGAAGTTGGCATCCTCCGCCAGAATCACGGCCCACTTCATCTCGGCCGGGATACGCCCCGATGGTGTCCAGTAGCGGTTCTTAGGGCCGACCACAAAGGGGTGAAACTCTCCCTGCCAGTCCTTGACCTGGATCGTCGTGTTGAACTTCTTGTCGGCCAGCGCGGAAACCGGTGGCAGCAGCGCCAGGGAAATGACGACATAGATCAGGTAAGCGCTGATTGCCAAGGATATGTAGAGGAGGATTTTTTTCATTATGAGGCACCCGCTGATATTACTACTGATTTTTTGCCACCTCTGCAACACATATCGATCGTATCATGTCCAAATCATGGTTTGCTTGCTGTGAACCTTGCCTGGCATGCACAAAAAAGCCTTGGAGTTGTCTCCAAGGCTTTTCGCTTATTGATTCTGTGTAAAAAAAGCTTGCGACTAAAAATGGCCCGGATGACAGGCATGACACGAGGGACCAAAAGCCCCCGAACTCTGTACGCCGGTGTTACCCAGTAAGTCTGTGCCATGGCAGCTGGCAACAGCGCAGGTTGCAGCGGCAACGTCGGTGTTCTTCACATAATTCGCATGACTTGCAAAATTTGTAAGCACATTGAAATCTTGTGGATGTTTGGAAGTTGCACTCCAGACATGACAAGTCGTGCACATTTTATTCCGGGCGGTTCCCCCCACGGCATGACAGATTGCTGTGGTGCAGCTTGCCGGATTGATGGAAGTCTTGTGTCCGAGAATAATAGAGCTGGTATCGCCGGCGGTGTTCTTACCCCAGGAGAGTGGGTGGACCGAGTCGGCGCCGCCCAAGTGACACTGGGAGGTACAGTCCACTTTGGATGTGCCGCCTGTCAGGCTGCTCCCGTGACATTCCGTACAGTTCTCGATGTCAGCTTTTGCTACGGTGGAATGCCCAGCCAGCGTCCAGGTTGCAGAATGGGGAAAAGTGGCTTGAGAATTTTTGTCACCACAGCCGGACAGTGCACACAGTGACAGCAGCAATCCAAGCGCCAGAGATGATTTTCTTATCTGTGACATCTTATGCACCCCTCGTTGTTTTGTCTTCCGTGGCACTTGACGCAGGAAGCAGGGTTGATTTTACCGTCGATCTTATGCTGGCTCAGGTAATCGCCACGATGTGGCAGATTGCGTTCGACCGCATCCTTGTACTTGTCGCTCGGTTTGATCTCTTCCTTGTGGGCATGACAGTCGGCGCAGAAGGATTCCTGATGACAGGAAGCGCAGGCTGCCTTTGAGCTGGCATAGAACTTATGCCTGGCGTAAAAATCAGTGGCCTTGTGATTGAGTGCGCCCCACGAGTCAGAGTGGCATTCAGTACAGTTAGGCAGCCCTTTTACCGCTTCGGGATGAACCCTGGCGATGCTGTTGGTGTTGGCACAGGCGTAAAGAAGGCTTGCCACCATTGGAAGCATTATTAAAAATAGCAGTTTGGTGTTTTTCACTTCGACCCCCCTTCAGCAGCGCGCTTGGTGTCAAACGCATATGTCAGTTTGACAAGCCCTTTTACTTCATTATCAAAATCAGGATTCTTTGAGTAATCGACATCAGCGCCGACCTTCAGTTTTTGGTTAAATTCATATGAGGCAGCGCCTACAACGGTATAGACATTTCTTACACCGTTGATTCTGCTGTCGTAGCTCACATCGATGAAGTCAAGCGCCAGATCGAGATGGGAAATCTTTTTTGACGCAAAAACGCGATACTCGAGGAAATTCAGCTTGTCGGTATTTCCGTCCATACGGTGGATTGAAAAGCCCGCTGCGAACGAATCAGGCAGCGAGTAGGTTGCCTTGCCGCCGAAGTAGTTGGCAGCGCTTGCGACGTCGTAGTTGTAATTTTTGAAGTCGGCGGCCAGAGTCAGATTTTTTATGGGGGTGTAGTCAACGCTTCCGCCAAAGGTTTTAACCTTTTCTTGTTCATCGATATTTCCATTTAGTCCCGGGGTACTCAAGGTCAAGGCACTGGTGGTAACGCGGTAGAAGTAGTCCTTGTAGCTGGTGTAGGAATAGTCTGCTCCAATGCGCAGGCTATCCAGAGGGGCGTAGGACACGGCATAGGCATGTTCCATCCAGCCGTTGGTGACAGAGTTATAGGCGGATCGCCCGGTAATGTTCACCTGCTTGAGCGGGTGTACCCACAGATCAAAACCTTCTTCTTCACGGTACACAGCGCTGTTGTCATCGAATGATTTCAAGGCGCTGACGCCCAGGGTATAGTATTTGTAAAGACTGTGGGTAACCCTGCCGCCGAAGATGAAATCATCGGCCTTGAGAGTCGGTTCGGTAACGACCGGCGAACCGACATAGGCCGCCGCTCCGAAGCCGGCCGCAAAATCGCTGCGGACGTAAAGTCCGTCAAGCCGTTGAGCCGCCACACCTTCGGTTACGAACTGGCGTCCGGCATTGACCAGAAGGTTGTTTTTGGCTCCCTGATAACTGATGAATCCGTATTGCACATCCGCATCGGTGTAGCGATCCCGGGCCGTCTTGTCCGCCAGATCACCCCGTGCCCAACCGCCAACATTCAGCGAAGTAGCACTTCCATCCTTATCAGCGCTTACTACGGAAAATCGCAGATATTCATAGACGGGATAAAGGTCTTTGTTGTCCAGTGAGCGGCCCATGCGGAAAATCGTGTCGGATTGCCCAAACACAGATGTTTCAGCCCGGGCAGGCGCACCGGCCAGCAGCGAACAGGCTGTTGCAATGCATCCGGCCGTAATCATGGTGCCGGGGATTGCGTACCATTTAATTGTCTGATTAATTTTCAAGGCGTTTCCTCCTTTCTAAATATCAATATTTCGAAGCTTCAGTATTTTACCGGGTTGGATGTTATGCCTGATTAATGATTCACCCGCTGGTTATAAACCTTCGGGTGATTAATTGGAAGTCTGAAAATTCCGGGGCACGATTGTCGTGCCCCGGAACGTGCTTGTGTCGCAAAATCTTATGCCGGTTTATTCACCGACAACCGAGAAACGGTGGACATTGAAGAGTGCGTTCGGCCCGGTGGTGCCGTGGCAGGTTACGCAAGCTTCAGCATTCGGGTCAGCTTGGCTGCGTGGAGCATTGACCGAGCCGCCCATCTGCTTGAAGTGGGCAATAGCATTCGGTCTGCTGTGGCAGGCCTTGCAGGTGGCCGTAAACGGGGTGTTGACCAGGTCCTGGGCGTTCGGCAGGCTCTTGCGGTCTGCATCAACCTGCGTTACGTTGTTGCCAACACCCGCTGCGGTTTGCAGCGTAAGTGCAACACCCGATGTTGTGACCTGGGTGCTGGATTGTGCAGCCGCCGGGATGCCGGTGTAGGTGGCTTTGGTATTATCGACTACGCCGTTGGCGAGAGTGTCTTTGTGGCAGGCGCGGCAGTCCTTCAGGACGCCCACGAAAGTTACGCCCGCGAAATTGAAATCAAATTCGCCGCTGGCGCCCCGGTCACGGACAAACCGCAGCGGAGTACCCACAACCAGTGAGTTGTTGCCGGCATGAACACCGTGAATCATATCCTTAAAGTTGTTGGAAACCTCGGGATACAGGGTTGGGTCGCTGCCCAGAGCTGCAATCAGAGCGGTGTTTGCGTCTTTGGCTGCCTGGCTGACGGTGCCGCTGAACGTAGTTCCGGTCAGGAAATTAGTTACCGCTGCCAACGATGTGCCGACCGGGTTATTTGCAACGAACAGCAGCAGCGATTGCTGTATGCCGCGACCGCTGGTGCTCAGGTTCGGAACGTGGCACAGGGCGCAGATGGATTGACCAACCGTGCCCAAGCCGGCTACACGGTTGCCGCCATGGCCTTCGAACCACTCATGGCATTTGCCGCATTTGGCTGAATCGATAACTTCACGACGCTTGACGTCGCCGGTCACTTCCTTGACCGCCGAAAGGGCGTGACGGCCAGTAGCTACAGCGATGCCATTTGTACCGATAGCCTGGGTGAAGTAGCCCTGGAGGCCGACGGCACGCAGTGTTGATCCAACAGGGAAGGCGGATGCGGAATTGACGACCGCAGTATAGAAACCGGTGGCATCAGGAGTGCCGAGGGTGCCGGTGGTGGCGCCCAAAAGACTGCCGATGGATACGGTTTTCGGCTGGGCGGCTTTCACGCCCAGGTTGTTGTAGTCCGCAGCATTTGTAGCGGCGGGCTGGTTGGCAGTATTCTGGTAGTAGGCCAGCAGGAAGCTGGGACCGCCAGTGTAGCCGACCAAAGGATTCGCAGCTGTTCCGTTAAATACGACACTGGTCTTTGCTGCGGTAAGTGAGCCGGTATTCTGCTGAATCCTGAATTTGATGGTCAGGTTGTTGGTGACCGGATCCACGGAAGCGCTGGCAACTTCGTAGAAGAAGTTGGTCAGACCGGCCGGGGTTAATGGGTTATTAATTGTTGCGTTTTCCGATGCGTGGAACGTCTCAACCGGGAAAGGACCGGCTGTGCCATGGCAACTTGCGCAGGCAGAATCATCGGCTTGAGGTATGTGATTTCCAGTCATATGTCCAACTACACCAGATGCGCTGTTCACGCCGGTGGCGAAGTTGATGTTGTCATGGCAGGAGCCGCAGGATTTGCGGCTTGGTTTTTCTTTCCAGTTGTTGGCCTGGGGTGCCAGGGCCAGTTGTGCAGCGTCATCGCCCTTGTGGCACTGGCGGCAGTTGTCAACGCCCTTGGGATAGACGATGCCATTGAACAGAACGCCGGCGTAATTGTAGCCGGTCTTGGTCAGCTTGGTGCCCATGTGGATTTTGTGAATCATGGTGACAAAATCACCGGATACTTCGCCATCGGCAACGGCTGTGTCGCCGGTAAAAACGCCATTGACTGAAGCATTATTCGTTCTACCGTTACCACGTTGAGCAGTGTGACACATCATGCAGTATTTCACGTCGCCGCGTCCGCCATGAGGAGTAGTCACGCCGATCTTGCCGTGGCACTCGTTACAGGCGTCGGTGGTGGTCATGTCGCGCTGCTCTGTCGGGACAACGTCCGGAGTGGCGGGTACAAAGTCTTTGATGAAATACTTTTCGTTGTAGAAGTTGCTGAGGTTGACGCCGTTCTGCTGAAGGGCAACAGTAGGAGTGGTCCGGATGCCCACCATCAGACGGTGGGTCAGGTTGGGATTGTAGACGATGGTGCCGCCGGTGCCGTTCTTGATATCCTTGGCAAACTTGACCGTGTAGGAGCCATCGCCGTTGTCGCTCACGCTGTAGCCGACAACCGGAGGTGTTGCAGCAGGATTGGAAGCAACATCGGTGCCGGGGCGCGAGGTGGCGCCGGTTACCATATAGCTCAGCCACTCGGAAGGGCTGCCGTTGGCGCCGGGCTTGAGCTGCGCGATAACCAGGTTGAAGGTTTTCAGGCCGCGGATACCCTTGCCGGTAGATTTATTGACAACCTGGAAGCTGACGATCGGATTGTTGCCCGGAATGGCAACCGATGTTATCGAACCGTCCAGTATAGTGTTGTTCAATGCGTTGGCGTCCAGGTTGTTAGCATCCTGTGCGGGCAGCAGTGCTGCGCTGCTGAACTTGCCGGTCAGGGCAAGACCTGCTCCGCTGTAGGCCAGCTGCTGGCCGCCGTTGTTAACTACGAGCTGGGCGGCATCGGTGTAGGTCTTGCCGACGGAGTTCAGTGTCTGTCCGGCATCACCCAGATCACCGGTCAGCCCCAGCAGGCTGGACACTATTTTAGCCATGTCGGTGGTTGCCTGGCTGATCACGATGCTGATCGGATTGGCGCCGGTGATAGCCGCCGTGGGTGGATTGCTCAGGTCGATTGGAACGATGTTGAGGAATGTACCCTGTGTAACGGTAGCTTTGAACACCAGGATCGCCTTGGTGGCAGGCAATGTCAATGTTAGGCCGCTAAAGCTGCCGCTGGCGTCAATTGCGGCACTGCCCAGAACTGCTCCGTCCTGAGCGTTGGAGACCTCGACCGTGTTTACCGCGATGGCGGTTAAGGCGGTGGTTTTTGCTGTGGATTTGGCCACACTGCTGTCAACCTTGCCGTCGATTGTGATTTGTGTACCTTTTTCCGTAGCCTTGACGGCACTTGCGCCGCCACCGCTACAGCCTGCCAGCGGCAGCAGGGCAAACGCGATGAGTGTTACCAGATACCAGAACTTGTTGCTTCTCATGTTTTCCTCCCAGTTTAGTTTAGTACGTCTTACTTGCTTGAATACGCCACGGTTTTCTGTCTGCAAAGGATGTGCATCCCTCCCCTCATTGTTGTTTGTTTTCAAGATAGTTCTGTATTTCGAGTACTGTTAAGTTTCCGGGAAACAGGTCATTATGTCCTTATCTGACCATTTACAATGATATCAAGTGAACCGGGGAGCGGGGCTGCTGGTGTGGTAACCGACAACGTACCAGGTTCGGATAAATTGCCGTTCGGATCATAGGCCCGGATCGAATACACATAGGTTGTGCTGGCCTTGACCGTGGCATCGGTGTAACCGGGGACGGTTACCTTTGCTATTTTAATGTTGTCTCGGTAGACGAAGTACCCCGCAATGCCCGCTGCATCGCTTGAAGCGGCCCAGGTCAGTATGACTTCGTTAAATGCAGTGGATTTATTCAGGTTGGTTGGGGTCGTCGGCAGCGTTATGTCGGTGAAATCCGGTGTTATTGCTATAGCAATCGCTGTAGGGGTGACGGTGGAGATACCGCTGGATTGTAATGTGGCTGCAGCGGCAGTGATTTGTGTATTTAAAGTTACAAGAGTGTTTCCGCCTACCGTTATGGCGTTAACAAAATTCTGGGCAAGAGAAGTGGAATTGACCGCAGGATTGGCAGCAGACTGGGTTGTCAGCAGCTGTGCGAAGAGCGTCAGGGCGGCCGTGCTGCCGGCACTGTTCACATCGGAAAGGCTGAAATTTGCTGCCCCCACCATCGTTTTTAGAGCATTTTCAATGGTATTTACTGCGGCAATGTCGAGCTTGGCAAGTGGGGTTCCGGCGGGAGCGGTAGCGGCATATTCCTGAAGTTTGGTAACCGCCATGTCGGTGAAAGGGGTGACCGAAACAGTTGCCACAGCTGCCGGGTCAATCACAGCAGCACGCAAGATCTCATCGGATGCAAAGCGAACTGTAGTACCGGTTGCTTCATTTACATAGGAGGAGGTTTCGGTACCTCTTACCTCGATGATGATGGGGCCACTGCTCTTCGGAATTTTTAATGTGTAGTCACCATTGCTGGCAGTTCTAGTGCTGCCAATTGCCTGAGAACCTTGCTTTCCAAGTGCATCCATCTTGTAGGCGGTTACCATCGCATCGGCAATCGGCCCTTTCACCGCTTTTCCGCTGACAGTGGTGGTCTCAGGTGTCGAGCTGCTGCTGCCGCAGCCGGCTGCAGCCAGCGAGAGACAGGCCAGTAATGCTCCACATGCATATTTTTTCCAATTACTGCTCATAAAGAACTCCTCCTTCTTTCGAATATAAAAACTGCTGCTGTTACAGGCTTGTGCGGATTCGTCATAGGCACTGTTTTTAACCTCCTTCATTCAGATTTGCGATGATTGATACTTTTATTTTTGAACCAATTAATTTGCCGCATCAGTATCTAAAAATATTGCATATTCCTGGTCATGCTTCTACGCCCTTACAAAACATCTGTACCATCGCATCAATCAGCGGTCTGTTGTCGATACTCCTGCACGAATTGCCGAGTTGTATCTCTTCCACATGAAAAAAACCGTAACACAGCATGACAAACATTTTGGCGGCCAGCTTAGGATCGCAACATGTTGCGGTGCCTCGAAACGAAACTTCTGTAAAATAGCAGCTGCAGACCTGGTAAAGCTCATTCAGAAATTCCTGGCGCATGGGGCGGAGTGTTTCCGGATCCCGTTGCAGTTCCATGTGGAAGATGCGTATCCATGATTTGTTGGCAGACAGTCTTCCAAGGAAAGCATCCACAAGGATTGTGATGCCCTCTTTTAACGGTTTACCGATTACTGTCGGTATTAGCTCTTCAAGAACCGGAATGGTTGAATGACATTGTGTGGTATGACGGAACAAATTTTCCTTGCTGGTGAAATGGCGAAATAGCGTAACTTCCGCCACACCCGCCTGTTTGGCAATTTCACGCGTGGAAGCGCCCGCAAAACCCTTGTCGGATATAAGCTCGAAGGCGGCTTGAAGAATTCGTTCACGTGTCGGTTTTTTGACTGACATAACGCCTCACAATGTAAGTGCATACTTACAAGCACAACTCGCGCCATATATAACTGCCGGAGCTTGATTATTAATGAACACGCGCGGCCATTGACAAACCAGACAACAAATCTTTATATTACAAAGGTAATTTTCATAACGTCGAAGGAGAGAACAAAAAATGCCGATGTACGAATACCGTTGTACCACCTGCAATCATCAATTTGAACTGCGTCAAAAATTTTCCGATTCACCGGCCAGCCAGTGTCCGCTGTGCGGAGCATCCGTTGAAAAAATGATCTCGAACACCGCCTTCAGCCTGAAGGGCGACGGCTGGTTCAATACCGGCTATTGTCCGAAAACAGAGGCTCCCAAACCGGCCGGATGCGGCGGTTGCGCCTGTTCGGGGAAATAGCGAATAGCGAACTGATTACAGTATCTCTTTGGAATACCTGTGATCCAGGAGGACACCCATGAAGGTCAAAAAGGCCATTTTTCCGGTTGCCGGTCTCGGCACCCGCTTCCTGCCCGCCACCAAGGCCTCTCCAAAAGAGATGCTGCCGCTGATCGACAAGCCGCTGGTGCAGTATGTCGTTGAGGAAGCGGTTGCTTCAGGTATCCAGCAGATCCTGTTCGTAACCGGTCGCGGCAAGCGCAATATAGAGGACCACTTCGATATTTCCGTCGAACTGGAGGCTCATCTCTTCGACAAGGGCAAGGACAGGGAACTTTCGGATGTCCGTGAAATTGCCGAGATGGTCGATATTTTCTATGTGCGCCAGAGACAGGCCAAGGGCCTGGGGCATGCCATCCTGTGCGCCAGGGATTTCGTCGGTAACGAACCATTTGCGGTACTTTTGGGTGATGACATCATCGACAGCGAACGCCCCTGTCTCGGGCAGCTTCTGGATGTCTACAACGAGCGCAAAGGTTCGGTGCTGGCGCTGGAGAAAGTGCCGCTGGAAAAAATCTCTTCCTACGGCTGCGTGGAGGCCAATCTGCTGGGGGGCAACACTTTCCAGGTGACAAACATGGTGGAGAAGCCGGCCCGTGAAGACGCGCCATCAGACATGGCGATAATCGGTCGTTATATTCTGACTCCCCGGATCTTCGGAATTCTTGAGAAGCAGGAGCCGGGCAAGGGGGGTGAGATCCAGTTGACTGACGCGATACTCAAACTGTCCAAAGAGGAAAATGTGTATGGTTGCCTGTTTGAGGGTTTGCGTCACGATTGTGGTGACAAGCTGGGTTTTCTGAAAGCCACGGTAGACATGGCCCTCAAGCGTGATGAATTCCGGAGTGAGTTTGAAGCGTATCTGCGGCAGCGCTTGGCAGCTGTCTGAAAACGGCCTCGCTATAAAAAATTTATGCTGCTGTTGAAACAAGAAAAGGCGACCGGATCCGGTCGCCTTTTCTTGCATTTGCATCAATAGTCTTATTTCTCTTCAGAAACCGCCTGGGTTGTATCCCGTTTCGGCTCCCATCCTTCCCAGACATAGGCGGGATCGATCATCGGGTCATAATAGCCGGGCTGCGGGACCAGAAAGAATACCGCTTCCGTCATGCCTACGAAGCCGCGGTAGAGTGTCATGCCGATGCCCTTCAGCGGTCCGATGACATAACCGGTCGGTCCCATGTCGCGCACTGTCAGCATGGTCTGCTTGGGCAGTTCAACGATGCTGGTAAATGTATTGGCAACTCCGCGGGTTAATTTGATAGCCATTTTTTCGACAATCATCTCGGGCTGCAGTTCGGCAAGAGCCGCACCCGGAACCGTCAAAACCAGGGCGAACAGCAGAGCTGAGAGCATCAGAGCTTTTTTCATATGATCTCCTTATTGGCAACTTGAAGATTATCCCGTTCATCGGGGTTCAGGGAGGGTTTCATGATCAATTTTCTTTCCATTTCAGACTCTTATCACAAAGAATACCGGCATGCAAGCATCACAGATCAAACAGCGTCGGCTCTTGGGGGAGAAATGCTTCGAAACGTTTCCGGAGGTTACGCAGCTTTTCAATATAGTAGAGGACATTGATATCCGGATGCAGCGGATCGAAGACGCCCAGCGGCCGGGATTGCTCATAGGCCGTGGCACCCTTGCCGGAGCCGCTGACATAGTAACTGACGTGGTCGCCGGCCCGGTAGGTGCGGCCTGCGGAAAGTGCGATCTCGAAAGCCGCCGATCGATTCCGCGCGCCCAGGCTCACTTTTTCACGGTAGCTGTCCGGTGATTCATTCAGTGTTTCGGTGCGAGCCACCCAGGCCGCATCCAGTTCCCGCGAGCGCAGCCGCGCCACATACTCCCCGAACAGACGCTCGACCGCTGCCGCTTTGCCTGTCAGCAGCAGCTCGATCAGATCCCTGGTGAACTCCCGCAGATACCTTTCCACACCGCGTGAGCGAAGCCCGCTCCCCTTGATTATGATGCGATCGTCATACCCCAGCAGGGCGTAGTTCTTGGTTTTATAGGCAAACATGGAGCGATAGCGACCATCCAGTTCTACCTCGATCCCTTCCGGTAATGCACGGGAGATACGTTGCACCAGAGCGTATTCATCATCTTCCGTACGGCATGCTGCGGGGGGCTGAAAATAGATGCCGTCGGTATCCACCTCCACCGGCTTGGCCCCTTCACCCTTGAGAAGGTCGATCATGTTTTTGATCGTGACACGTCCCAGCCTGGTCACTTCAGCGGCCGCCGCCGGATCGGAGAAGTTGTGCAACGCCGCCCCCAGATAACCGTAAAACGAGTTGATCAGAACTTTGAAGACCTGCTGCAGCGCTTCAAAATAGTGCTGTTCGGCTTCTGTCCCGGTATCCCGTGCCATCTGTTTCGCCTTCAATCTGAAAGTTCGCAGCTCGGCCAGCATCGGCAGAAACAGGCCCAAGCTGTCCTTGATCGGGGCAAGAGCATAGGTCAGCATCAGCGACGGGTAGAGCGATGCCACGTCGCAATGCACAATCGGGCTAATGATGCCTTCGCGGCTCTGCTCGGTATAGCCACCCTCAAAGGGTGCTGTCCCGGAAGTACGGGCCGGAATCGCGTGGCCGCGATGCAGGTATTCACGCAGGAAAAGCGCATTGATGCGTGTGGCATTGCCGCGAATGACGCAGTTCTGGAAAGAGTAGGGAAAGATGCGGGTCTGCAGAAACCAGGGATAGCCCAGCAGCCGGAACAGGGCCAGTGTTTCGCGGACATCGTCCAGATTATAGCGATACAGCTGCTCGGGATCGTCCCGGAAGACCGACGAAATATCGCCGCCATCCAGGTAGGTGCGCTCTTCGGCAGCCAGGCCGAAATGGCGCGCCACCGCCTTGAGTCCGTGGCTTTCCAGGTTGCGCTGGGATATGTCGTACAGCTGGACCAGAAAATAGGTGTCGATAATGTGCCGGCCGTAGATGTCCCAGCGGGGATAATCGATCGTTCTTTCGGCCAGAGTCCAGCGGGCGTGCGGGGTGACATGCGGAGCGGACCCGTTGCGCCCCCAGTCCAGGCGGATGTCGTGCATGCGGGCCCGTTTGCCGATGTAGTCGAGATCGAAGCGAAAGATGTTGTGGCCGATAATGACATCCGGATCAGACTTGTGGATCGTGCCGTTCAGCGCGCGCAGCATCTCTGGCTCGGACAGCTGGTCGCCGCGCAGCACGGTTTCCCCACCGTGAGAATCCTTCAGCGCGATCGAGATGATGCGGTCTTCGGCCCGCTCCGGATTGGAAAAGTCATACCCTTCGGCGCAGGCTGTTTCGATGTCCAGTGCCAGGCAATGCAGCTCGGAGAATTCAAGTCCTTTGAAGAGGGTCGTGCCGCTGTCCAGCAGATACAGATGGGAAAGGTCGGAAAAAAAAAGGTAGGGGGCGTTGGTTGCGCCGGCGCTTTTCCCGGTCTTGGCCGCCAGAAAATCGCGGGCCGCCAGACAGTCGCTCCAGGAGTCGAAGCGCAGTTGATAGCGGAAGAAATCTTCCCCCTCCAGTTGCCGCACCGCGCAGGGTGCCCGGCAGCCTCCCAGCAGCGCCGGATCGTTGACCAGTATGAAGGGGTGGAACTGTTCGTCGTGAAACTGTACCCGTCCCTCGGATCTGAAGAAGATCCGCATGAAGTGCCCGGCCGGCTCCACGGCGAGGATGCCGGTGCGCTCATTGCGGCCAAAGAGAAGCGGATTGTGTCCTAATGTGTTGACTGGCATTGACTGGCACTCCAAATGTTATCCGGACTCGACAGGTTAAAAAAATAGGGCGATTTTAAAAAACCGCCCTATTGATCATTACCAAAATCGACTCTGTATGAATCCGCTTAAATTCCGGCTTTCTGTTTCAGATCGCCCGCCTTGTCGGTCTTCTCCCAGCTGAATTCCGGAAGCTCGCGTCCAAAGTGACCATAGGCGGCGGTCTTCTTGTAGATCGGGCGCAGCAGATCCAGCTGCTCGGTGATGGCACGGGGACGCATGTCGAAAACTTCTCGCACCAGTTCGGACAGGCGATCTTCGGAAACCTTGCCGGTGCCGAAGGTGTGAACCATGATCGAAACCGGCTGGGCCACTCCGATGGCATAGGCGACCTGCACTTCACAGCGGTCGCACAGTCCGGCGGCCACCAGGTTCTTGGCTACATAGCGCCCCATGTAGGCTGCGGAACGGTCAACCTTGGAGGGATCCTTGCCGGAGAAGGCACCGCCGCCGTGACGGCCCATGCCGCCGTAGGTATCGACGATGATCTTGCGGCCGGTCAGACCGCAGTCGCCCATTGGACCGCCAACAACGAAGCGGCCGGTTGGGTTGATGAAATAGCGGGTATTGGCATCCAGCAGCTCGGCCGGGATAACTTTCCTGATGACCTCTTCCAGGACGCCTTCTTCGATCTGCTTGTGGGTCACGTCCGGAGTGTGCTGGGTGGAGATAACTACCGTATCGACGCGGACCGGCTTGTCGTTGACATACTCAATCGAAACCTGGGACTTGGAGTCGGGACGCAGGAAATTGAGCTTGCCGGACTTGCGCACTTCAGCCAGTTTGGCCACCAGCTTGTGGGCCAGCTGAATCGGCATCGGCATCAGCTCCGGGGTCTCGTTGCAGGCATAGCCGAACATCAGCCCCTGGTCTCCGGCGCCCTGCTCTTTGTGCAGCCCTTCACCTTCGGAGACACCCTGGGAGATGTCTGGAGACTGCTTATCGATGGAAACCAGCACGGCACAGGTATCGGCGTCGAAACCCATCTCGGAATCGGTATAGCCGATCTCCTTGATGGTCTGGCGGGCGATCTCGGAATAGTTGATAACGGCGTTGGTGGTGATCTCGCCGGCTATGATCACCATGCCGGTCGTTACCAGGGTTTCACAGGCTACGCGGGCGGCGGGATCCTGGGCCAGGATTGCGTCGAGTATGGCGTCGGAAATCTGATCGGAAATCTTGTCGGGATGTCCTTCGGATACGGATTCGGATGTGAAGATAAACTTTTCTGCCATGGTGTCTGGTTCCTCTCGTTTCTATCTGTTATTTGCACGAATAATCTGCCGGATGTGAATTTGTGAATCTATAGATAGGTAGCTGTTTTGTCAAGCAAAGAGAGATTGCCGTCTTATTCCGTTTGACTTCCGGGCCATGAATTCTGCAGAATGCCGGTAATGACGGCTTAATTTGGCGATGGAGGTGGTTTTATATGTCTGCATGCGTTAATCTTCTTCTGGCTCTGCTGGCATGTACTGTTATCAGTACAACGGCTGTGGCTGCAGCAAATCGACCCGGCGACACCTGGGTTTATTATCATTTCGACGGTATCGGCTTCAAGGCCGGTCCATCTCCCGACGACAAGCCTTTTGTAGCCGTCAGAGAAGGGGGGCGGCCGGTGGTGCTGCTGACCCAGACACCGAAGATCGAGTCGATCGACCTGCCGGAAGGTTCCGGCGCCATCTCCGGTATCTGCTATATTCAGAGCTCCGGCGGCAAACTGGGCGGCGGCAGCGGATACGAAGCCTGCCCCCGTGTTCCGCTGGTGGTCTCCTCCGGCGGCAAACCGCTGGTCACTGTGCAGACCGATGAGCACGGCTATTTCGTGGTTGTGCTGCCCGCCGGGACGTATTCCATAGGCAGCGGGCCATTCGCGGCCGAGATTCCTGTTGAGCGCAGTATAACCTCGCTTGTCCCGCTGCGGGCAGGCAAAAGGATGGTGGATTGATGAAGAGTTATTTTACAAGGGTGTCGATTACGGCTCTGGCCCTGCTGACACTGTCACTGCCTGTATTTGCCGGGCAGCTTGACGACCATTACCTGGGCGCTTATGGTATTCAGGACGCTGCACAGACCGGCAGTCCCCTGCAAAAGGCAATTTTTCTTCCTGCAGCCGACCCGAACGAGGCACCGCACTGCGGTACGCCTCTCAAACACAAGCTGCGCCAGGACTGGGACAAGCTGGAACCGGCCACTCAGAAAGTGTTGGCGAAAACTGTTGCGCTATTGCCCACCTGGGTGGGAACCGCCGGAGAAAACAGATTCACCTCGTCCGGCGGCCGTTTCCTGATTCACTACACCACTGCGGGAACGGACGCACCGCCGCCGACAGACGCCAATGTTAACGGCGTCCCCGACTGGGTGGAAACGACGGCCCAGACCTTTGAAGATGTAGCTGCCGCCTACCTGGTCCTCGGTTGGCGGTTGGCCCCCACGGTGTCTGCCGCACCTTATGATGTATACCTGCGTGATCTGGCTCAACTGGTCGATCCCATCTACGGCCAGACAACCTCAGGACAGTCGCTTCCTTCGGCCGGTTTCTCCAACGCCTTTGGCAGCTTCATGGAGATCGACAACAACTTTGCAGAAGATGTCTATGTAAAAGCAACCGGAGGACCCTACAGCCCCACCCAGAGCCTGCAGATCACGGCGGCCCACGAATACCAGCACGCTATCCAGTATGGTTACAACATCTTCTTCGACGTCTGGTTTGCCGAAGCCACCTCCAGCTGGCATGAGGACGAACTCTACGACGGGGTCAACCAGCTCTATAATTATATCCCGGGCTGGTTCAGCAACAGCAGGCTGCCTCTCGACACGGTTACAAGCACCACGACGGGCGGCGGCTACGGTCGCTGGATTTTCAACCGCTTTCTGGCAGAGCAGCACGGAACGGGGGTCATCAAAGCCGTCTGGGAAAAACTGGCCACGTTTAACGCGCCCGCTAACAATGTCGATATCCCGATACTGCCGGTCCTGGATAACCTGCTGTTAACAGCTCCCTACAGCAGCAGTCTTGCAGCAGATTTTTTCGGATTTGCCAAACGGGTTTACCGGCGCGATTGGGGAAACGGCATCGTCAGCCATCCCCAGGACTTAAGCCTCATTCATTTCTACAGCCCCGTATCTGTCAGCGTTACCAGTGCTACGGCAGTGACACTGCCCCATTATTCGTTTGCCTACTATAGTTTCAGCCCCGCAACCGTTAACAATCAAACCATCACCATCAATAAAACCAGCGGCGTACTGACAGCCGTTTTCAAAAACAAGGTCGAAATCACAGCCAATTCCAACGGAAGTTATACCGTTGGTCCGTTGAACCCCGTATCCGATGAAGTTGTGCTGCTGGTAGCCAACATAACCAATGTCGACAACCACATGGCTTCCTTCAGCACTGACGGCAGCGTCGCGACGGTTAGCGAGCCGGGCACGGCTGCAGCCGGCGGTGGTGGTGGTGGGGGCGGGGGCGGTGGCGCCTGTTTCATTGCCACGGCGGCCTACGGCAGCTATCTGCATCCGCAGGTCCAGGTTCTGCGCGATTTTCGCGACCATTATCTTCTGACCAATGTTCCCGGTCGGGCCTTTGTGGCGCTTTACTACCGCCTGAGTCCGCCGTTGGCCGATTTTATCGCCGGTCACGAGCTGTTGCGGGGGGTAACGCGAGTGGCATTGACCCCGGTCATAGTCGCGGCTGCACATCCCGCCCTGGCCGGCATAACCATACTGCTGGCCGGAGGCCTGTTGCTGTATC
>JACMKN010000247.1 GCA_014380135.1 Deltaproteobacteria bacterium | reverse complement strand
TTCATGAAGTGCAGCAGGTAATCGCCGCCGCCGGCCTTGGTGCCGCTGCCGGACAGACCCGCCCCGCCGAAGGGCTGCCGCTCCACCAGAGCGCCGGTGATGCCGCGGTTGAGATAAAGGTTGCCGACCCGGAAGTCGCGCCGCGCCCGCGCCAGATGTTCCGGTGAGCGGCTGAATACTCCGCCGGTCAGGGCAAAATCGGTCGAGTTGGCCCACTCCAGGGCCTGTTCGAAATCCCTGGCCCGCATGACCGCCAGCAGCGGACCGAAGACCTCTTCCCGGGCCAGACGGTGCTCCGGCCGGATCCCACCGATGATCGTCAGCGGCACCCAGTGGCCCTCGCCCTGGGGAACAGGACTCTGGTAGAGCAGCGTCCCCTCCCGCCGGCCCAGGTCAATGTAATCCAGAATTTTCTGCCGGGCTGCAGCCTCCGCCACGGCTCCCATCGCAAAAGACGGATCTTCGGCCGGTCCGAGGCGCCAGGCCCGGGCAGCATTGACCAGGCGCCTGACAAACCTGTCATGGATCCCGTCCAGTACGATGACTCGCGAGCAGGCCGAGCATTTCTGCCCCTGGAAGCCGAAGGCCGAATTGAGCAGCTGCGGTATGGCTTCGTCCAGGTCGGCGTCGTCATCGATTATGATCGCATTCTTGCCCCCCATCTCGCAGACGACCTTCTTGATATGGGACTGGCCGGGGCGCGGCCTGGCGGCCCGTTCGATGATACGCCTGCCGACCTCCAGCGACCCGGTAAAGGCGATCAGCGCGATATCCTCATGTTCCACCAGGTGGTCACCGATCACGCTGCCCGCTCCCGGCAGATAATTGAAGACACCCTCCGGCAGTCCGGCCTCGCAGAAGATCTCCACCAGTTGGTGACCTGTGATGGCGGTCAGGTTGGAAGGCTTGTAGACGACCGGATTGCCGGTAACAATGGCGGCCGAGACCATGCCCATGCTGATTGCCAGTGGGAAGTTCCAGGGAGCGATAACGGCTGCCACCCCTTTCGGCTCGTAGAAACATTGGTTCAGCTCGCCGGGGGCTGTGCCGAGACGCCGGGGAGTGCCGTAGCGGATGCTCTCGCGGGCATAGAATTCCAGAAAGTCAATCGCCTCGCAAACATCGCCATGGGCCTGATCCCACTGTTTACCTATCTCCAGCACCTGCCAGGAGGCCAGCTCGAAAATCCGGCGCCGGACGATTCCGGCCGCTTTGAGCAGGCAGGCCGCCCGCTCCCCGGCCGCCGTGTCGCGCCAGGCCGGAAAGGCGGCCAGGGCGGCGGCCACGGCGCTGTCGACCTCGGAGATGCCTGCCTGGCAGATATTGCCGAGTACTTCCGAAGGACGAGCCGGATTGACGCTGGCGATCAAATTAACGGTCCGAACCTCCCGGCCGCCGATGTAGAGCGGCCAGATCCGGCCGAATTGACCGCGCACCCCGGCAATGGCGGCCGGAAATGCGTTGCGCTGGTAGGCGCGACTGAAATCCGCCGCCGGCTCGTTTTTGAAGCGGGTCAGCCCGGCGTAATCTTGCGGCTCCTGTTCAGGCACGTTTGCCAGCCCAGACCGCTCCCGTTCGGCAACGACAGCCGGATCCCGCAGCAACTGTTCGATCGCTGCATCTCCGGTATGGGTCAGGCGCAGAAAGGATTCATTGGAGGTGTTTTCCAGCAGGCGCCGCACCAGATAGCCCATGCCCGGCACCAGCTCTCCGTAAGGGCAGTACAGACGGACACGGCCGGTTTCCCTGAGCAATACCTTGCGCACCGGTTCGGCCATGCCGTACAGCATCTGGAATTCATAGCGTGAGGCCGGCACCTGCAGTTGGGCAGCCATCTCGATCACGGCCGCGATCGAGCGGATATTGTGGGTGGCGCAGGCCAGGTGGCAGATCGGATGGTTTTCCAGGATCAGGCGCGCCTGGCGTTCGAAGGCCGCATCGGTTTCGGCCTTGATCGTCCAGACCGGAATCGGCCAGCCCATCTGTCCGGCCCTGACGATCTCGTAATCCCAGTAGGCCCCCTTGACCAGGCGGACCGAAATCGCGGTTTTCTCAGCCCTTGCCCACTCCAAAAGATCGGCCAGGTCCCGGTCGGTCTCCTTCAGATAAGCCTGCAGCACGATGCCGATATTGGGATAGGCGCGATATTCAAGCTTCAGACGACGGTAGACCTCCAGCGTGATCTCCCTGAAACGGCAGGACTCCATGTCAATGCAGAGGAAACCTTTCAACGCCACCACTTTGGTGCAGATCCGGCGCAGCTCCTTCAGAATTGCCAGAACCGACCCTTCAAAATCCATCGGATTGGCAAGACAGTACAGCGCGGTCGGTTTGACCGCGATGTTGACCCTGGGAGCATGGCCCCAGTCCAGCTCCGGGTCAGCGCCCTGACTAGGCAGAGCGCTCCAGTGCCGCTGTTCATCATTCAGCACATCCAGCAATTCCAGACAGGTTCCGACATAAGTTTCCGCCTCATCGGCAGAGAGCGTCGCCTCCCCCAGCACGTCTACCACGGCTGCAAAGCGCTCCTGTCGCAGCTTTTTCAGCTGGCCGACGGCTTCCCTGGTATTTTCTCCGATGATGAACTGGCGGGCGATTTCATGGATATTGGCGGAAACAAAACTGCTGAGCAGCCTGCCGCCCAGCGGTCCCAGCAGGCCCGCCAGCCTGGCCCCGCTGGAGAGCACCGGCGGCATGTCCTGCTCGTCGCCAAAGTATTCGCGGATATGGTCGGTCAATTGCCGGGAGCTCTTCAAGGAAGGAAAAACATCAACAAAGCGGAACAGACTGATCTTGAACTGCTCGTCCCGCATGCTCCACTCCATCAGCCGGCCGGCCCAAGTGGAGGTATTGAACAGAGCCGGAGTTTCGCCGGAGATGGCGGAGAAAAGCGTACGACCGCGTGCCATGATCTTTGCGTTGAGTTCAGGCGGCTGCATCCGATGCTCCCTTGATCAGAGGATCCGCTTGCCGAACAGCGAGGCGGCCAGATCGACCGCCAAACGGGCGGTCTGGTTATGCCGGTCGAGGATCGGATTGATCTCGACGACATCCAGCGCACAGCAGCGCCCGGTGTCGGCGATGATTTCCATCATCAACTGGGCTTCGCGACAGGTGAGACCACCCTGGGACAGCGTACCGACACCGGGAGCCGCCTGGGGATCGAGACCATCCATATCCAGGCTGACATGCAGCCGTTCCCGGTGTTCGAGCCGTTCCAGTGCCTCGCGCACCACGGCTCCCATCCCCCGCTCATCGATGTCGCGCATCGTATAGACGGCAATGCCGCTGTCCCGCAGACGGAGTCGTTCCTGCGGGTCCAGATCGCGGATGCCGATCATTACGACATCCTCCGGAAGCAGCTTGGGGCCGGGGCGGCCGACATCGACCAGCTCGGGATAGCCGTCACCCAGAAGAAGCGCCAATGTCATGCCGTGGATATTGCCGGTCAGGGTTGTCTGCGGGGTATTGAAGTCGCCGTGGGCGTCGATCCAGATCAGTCCGGCCGGAGCGCTGTGGGTAGTCCCGCCGATGCTGCCGATGGCCAGCGTATGATCCCCCCCCAGCAACAGCGGAATGCGCCCCTCTTCCACCGCGCTGCGCACGGTTTGATAAACCGACCGGCAACAGTCGCGAATCGCAGGCAGGTAGTGCGGCTCCGGTTCTTCCGGAAGGGTTTCCCGGATCGGAACCGCGAGATTTCCTCCGTCGATGACCTTGTGCCCCAATTCAGCCAGGCGGGTCGCCAGACCGGCATAACGCACCGCGCCCGGCCCCAAGTCAACCCCGCGCTGGGTCTGTCCCAAGTCGATCGGCACACCGATGATCTGTATGGTCCTGTCCATGGCTCCTCCACTTCTGCTGCTCCGTCCCACACCGGAAACTGACTATACTTTTTTTACTCCGCTTCCGGAACCGTCAGGCAGTTCATCGATGATCAGCTCGGCCGAGGGAAGACCGACGTGGTAGCCCTGGGCATAGGTCAGACCAACCTCACCGACCGCTTTGAGAATATCCTGATTCTCCACATACTCTCCGACCGTTTGGATACCGAGACCATGGGCCAGGGTTGCTATGCTCTTGACAATGGCCATATCCACACCGCCGACGTTGGTCATGCCGCGGACAAAATCTCCCTCGACCTTCAGGAAGTCCACCGGAAAGCGCTTCAGGTACTGATAGGACGAAAATCCGGCCCCAAAGTCATCAATCGCAAATTTGTAATTTTCCAGCTTGAGATCCAGGACAAAACGCTCCAGCAACGCCATGTTTTTGACTGTTTCACGCTCGGTGATTTCAAAGACAATGTTGGAGGGGTTTATGCCGTACTCCCGCGTCAGCCGGCGTACGGTCGGTATGAACTCGCTCAGTATCAGCGCCTTGGGAGAAATGTTTATGAAAAGCAGACCCCGGTAGGCGCTTGCGCTGGCCTTCCGGAAGGCCTTTTCCATCAGGATATAGTCCATCTTGCTGATAACGCCCATACTCTCGGCAATATCGACAAACTCTTCCGCACACATGACCTTTCCATCGGGCAGATTTATCCGCATCAGTACTTCGTGGGCATCAACCAGGCCTGTGGCGACATTTACAATCGGCTGGAAGTACGGCTCGATCACCTTTTCCTCGATGGCCTTCATAATCATGATGTTTTTCTCGCCGATCATGCGGTAAACCTCGGCCAGATCGTCGTCAGAAGGAATCGCGACCTGGTTTTTACCCGCATATTTGGCTTTCTGCCGCATATTGTCGGCCATCATGAACAGTTCCTTGGAGGTTCTGGCGTGGGTCGGGAACTGCGAAACTCCGATCGAAACGGAAACTTTCAGCGCCCCGCCATCAAGGGGGGTAAAGGAGATTTCCTTCAGATCGTCAACTATGCGCTGCGCCACCAGGTAGGCCTGCTGTCCGTCGGTCTCGGGCAGTATCACGCTGAATTCGTCACCGCCATAACGGGCCGGGATGTCTCCCCGCCTGAGCGCGGACTTGACGATCTCACTGACCCCCTGCAGGATCTTGTCGCCAAAAACGTGGCCATAGGAATCGTTGATGATCTTGAAATTGTCCACATCCAGATGCAGCAGCGCAAAACAGTAGTCGTGCCGGGCCGCACGTTCGATTTCAACGTTGAGCATCTCCCACATGACGCGCTGGTTGCAGAGGTTGGTGAGTGGGTCACGGGTTGAATAAAACTCCAGTTCCTTCGTATAGCGGTAGATGGCCTTCACGGAACCGACCACATTCAGCAGCGTGGCGAGAATACTCTCGATTACCAGGGCGCGGGCCGAATGCTGTCCCAGTTCGGAGATGACGCCGATTCCAACGATGCCGCCGATGCGCGGGGCTTCCAGGAACAGCGACTTGGTCTGCAGCTCAATATCCGCCACATTTAGCGGCGGCAGAGTTGCCAGGGGCAGAGCCACATTATGAATGATATTGACATTGGCAACATGTCCGAAGCGGGGGCTCTGGGAGAGCTTTTCGCGGATGACCGTTTCAAAGAACGCCTTGGTCTGATCGCTGGGAGTGTTGCGCCAGAACACCTCCAGATCGTAGGATTCTTCATCCACCATGAACAGCGAGAAGAAGAAGTAGGTTTCAATAATCGAGTTGATCTCGATCAGGATATGGCAGACATGGGCTTTCCAGTCCCTGACGATTTCGGAGGTGATGATGAAACGCTCCAGCAGTTTGACCTCGAACTCGAGCACATCCTTATCGATGGCCACATCCCGCAGCTTTCCGATGACTTTTTTCATTTCATCAAACATGCTGGTGAATTCCGAGAAACCGAGCTCCAGATCCTGGATCTCAAGCGATTTCAGGTCGCTGACCTTGTTGACCCCCTCAATCCGGCCATGAAGATCCGCCAGGGAGCTGCTCATTCTGTTACTGAAACGCCTTGCCAGAAAAAAAGCGGCCGAAAGGGGTATCAGGGCAATCAATGCCAGGAACATTATGATCTTACTGCGGGTTTCCTTCAGTTCCTCCGCTATGTTTATGCGTGAATCAATCACCCCCAGCACCTCTCCGCTGCGGGAGTTTGCGTGACACCCCAAGCATTCCGAGGTGGCGACCAGCGGATAGATGTGCCTGATGACAGGACCGGTCCGGATGCTGGCTGTTATGCCGTTTTTGAACACGTCTTTGACATGCTGGTCCGGCGACACGTCGTATGCCCGACCATAGCGCGCGGCGAGAGACTCGCTCTGGAAGATGACAATATTTACGTTGGTGCCGCTGAACAGCTTTCGGTTGCCGTCCAGGAATTCGGCCACATCTTTCTGTGACCACCCCTTCCTCATAATCTGATACAGGGAGTTGAAGGTCATGTCCGAAATGTTTTTGGCATGCTTTTCCGCACGCTGACCCACGACATTTTCATAACCGACCGAAACGATCAGGTAGATCAGCAGCACCATGAAGAGGGTGAGGCCACAGGTGCAGACAACAATGAAGTTGGAGAGTTTTTTCATGGATCACTTCCTCGGCAATCTTGGCAGGCTGGATTCATAATGAGACATGCTGCAACCACTGCGAGGTTATACCGATTTTGGTGCGGCAACACAAGCCTGACGCCGCAACTTGGGCAATATTTATACGGAATGATCCTGCTTCGACCAAATTGCCGCACTTTCAGCTTGCCGTGGCAGGTTTGGTACGACTCACTTTATTCCGCCGGAAAATTTTGCTATTGTGTCGAACCGCGCTGCTGTTTCGTAAACGGCAAGTATTTATCTGAAGGAGAGTATCCAGGTGCCAAAAACAAATATTGAAAATGTGTGTGAAGAATCTTCTTGTCAGCCCGTGGATCTGGGGGGTGAAGACGACTGGACCCCTTTCGATGCGCCGTCTCTGGTCGGCGAATCGCTCCGTTTCGTATCCGGCGAACCGGACGGCGATCGTTTCCGGGTGCGCTACTACCGCGACAGCGAACTGCAGCTCAAGGCGCGCATCTGTTTCGGACCCGAGACCGAAGGCCCGCCGGGGCACGCCCACGGCGGCGCGGTGGCCGCTGTACTGGATGAAGTGCTGGGACTGACCGCTTGGGCGGCCGGCCACCAGATCGTGGTCGGCAACCTGAACGTCAGCTTTAAAAAACTCCTGCCGCTGCATAAGGTGGTCACGGTCGAGGGCAGGGTCATCTCCGCCGAAGGGCGCAAGGTGATGGTGCATGGCAGGATTTATTGCAAGAAGATGGTCTATGCCGAAGGGGAATGCCTCTGTATAACCATCAAGGGGAAGTGACAAATCGAATCATCCCCCTCCCTAACCCTCCCCCGCTGGGGGAGGGAATGAAAGCCTCCACCCAGCGGGGGGAGGTTGGAGGGGGGAGCAGTGCTGGAGTGACAGCAGCATTTATCCCGCCTATGCCCACTGTTTCAAGGCTGTATTTCCAGGCCGACAGCTAAAAATCCCGCTCCGGCCGAACTTCCCTTGGCCTTGACCACGGTGCTTCCCGCCGTCACGTGGGTTGCAAAGGATGCAAAACCGGCATAGCGATTGATGCCCTTGGACAGAACTGCTCCCGGTTGAACAGTGACGCTGATGCCCAGAATGGTCAACTGCAATGCATTAACATTTATGGCTGTTACCGGTCCCTGCAGGACGTTGACGGAGCTGGCATTAAATCGTTCCACCTGAGTTGCTATGACTCTGCCGCTTCCGTCCAGAAAGCCGTATACCTGCAGGTGATCACCTGCTGCAAATCCGGAGAAACCAAAGGGTGTCATGGACGGGTTGCGTCTGTCGCGATAGCGTGTGCTGATAACCG